>NZ_JBFUHY010000002.1:4621-226420 GCF_056402155.1 Pseudomonas sp. P4_C1 | reverse complement strand
CGCGAGCAAGCTCGCTCCCACAGGGGGGCGCATCCCAATGTGGGAGCGAGCTTGCTCGCGATGGGGGCATCATGTTCGATGCAGATTCATGACACTGAAATCAGCGCTGAACGACGCGCAACTGATTCGGCTCTTTCGGCAGAACCCGCTTGGCAACCACGTAGTGGTTTTCCCAGTACGGTTTATTCAAAGTGTCGATGGACACCGACTTGCCGCGACGTGGCGCGTGGATGAAGCGATCGTTGCCCAGGTAAATGGCAACGTGATTGACCCGACGGCTCTTGATGTTGAAGAAAATCAGGTCGCCGGGCTTCAGGTCATTGCGATCGACTTTCTCCCCATGACCGCTGGCCATGGCATTGGAGGTGCGTGGCAGGTCGAACGAGGCGTCGTTGAACGCGTACTTCACCAGGCCGCTGCAATCGAAGCCTTTGCTTGGGCTGCTGCCGCCCCAACGATAGGGAGTGCCAAGGACGTTCACGGCGCGGCTCAGCACGTCGCTGCTTTCCTTGGTGCCCATCGGTGGAACCAGGCCGCTTTTGCTGCTGGCCAGGCTCGGAGCATATCTGGCGGATTTTTTGTCTTTGCTCGAAGGAGCAGAGGCATGGGATTTTGGGGTGTAACCATTAACGTTAGGAAGACGTTGCTCACGATTGGTGGCGTGGGCGGCCAGTGGCATCAAAAGGCAAATGGTTAGCCATGTCTTGAAAAATGAACGCATTAGGCAAGGCTCTTAATAGGTCAGCGCGCAACTTTATAACAGCTTTTTTGCCGCTTCCGAGGCCGTTGGTCGATTCAATCTGGAGGGCAATAGTGGCAAAAAAGCGGCAAAATGACGCAATTGTCGGACAGAAGTCCGGTGTTACAAGGCTTTGACGGGAGTGAAGGTAGCATTTGCCATACGTCGGATGCCTGTAAAAAAGTCACAAAGAATTAAAGAATATTTATCTATCGTGGGAATCGAGGTCATTCATGAACCCCTATCAACAGGCTGTCCAGCAGCAAGACACTCACAGCAAAGTGATCGGTTACCTGCTGTGGATTTTCGGTTTTACCGGCGCACACCGCTTCTATTACGGCAAGCCGGTGACCGGGACGATCTGGTTCTTCACCTTCGGCTTGCTCGGGATCGGTTGGCTGATCGACCTTTTCCTGATCCCGGCGATGGATCGCGAGGCTGACCTGCGGTTTACAGCCGGCCCGATCGAATACAACGTGGCGTGGATCCTGCTGACGTTTCTCGGGGTGTTTGGCGTGCACAGGATGTATCAGGGGAAATGGATCAGCGGACTGCTGTACCTGGTGACGGGCGGGTTGTTCTTTATTGGCGTGCTGTATGACTTCTGGACGTTGAATGACCAGGTGTCGGTGCGTAATGCACAGAGTCGTTGATTTCTGCGGCGAGGGGCAGGCCCCCTCGCCGCAGGCTTTTACTTCTGTTGACTGATCCAGCTATCTGCCTGCTTGAGTTATAGCCCATGAGTGGTTACTGAAATGCTTTCAGTAATTGAAGTTGAAGCGTTAAAAAAGCCATTGTGCTGAAGCTGTAGAAGATTGAAATGATGAAGTGGTTTGGGGTGGCCCAGTAATTTATGCTGTCGGCGAGAATCGCAAGCGATGCAATTGCAATTATTAATGCTGATATTTTTATCAAGGTTGAATTGGTGTGGCGGGCTTTTCTGTATAAAAATATTTGCATTAGGTGAAACATGAATAATACTAAGCCCGCAATCAGGATCGCACCTATTGGTATTCCGATTGAATCTCGATCTATGTCGTAAATGCCGGTGCTCAAATTTTTTTCTATGGTAAATATTGCTACGCTGGAAGTGAGCGCTAAAAGTAAAGGGTAGATGTAGTTCAGGTGTTTGTAGAGGGGCTTCATGTTGGCTCTTCCTGAATGCAGAAGCTCATAAATAAAGGCATTTATACCGTTTTTCATTCCGGCCAACCATGGAGCATACCCACTTCGGCTGAGGAAATGACGGGCCGTCGCACAGGTCCCCAGTTGAACACAGGATTAACTGTAAGCCTCCTGAGTTTCCCGTTATTCCTTTCGTTAGATAGGAAGTGTGGTAAGTCCATTTTTCATGTCTCGCTCCTTGTTTGTACAGCATTTGTATTCAGGGTGTTTGTAGTGATTTTTCTTTGTGCTGTTTTTATGTTAAATGATAGGTGTTGAATCTGCATTCAATAAGTTTGTAGGATGTTTCTGAATATTGAGAAGTTCCTTTCGCATAGGTGGTGAGTAGTCAGGAAGTTCTATTCACTGGATAGTTTTATTCGCCATCGTTTGTGGAAATGTTCTTGATGCAGATGTGTCGTTAGGGAGAGGCAGTGGATGACGGAGTAGGGGGAGGAGGGCTGTATGGCTTCTGGACGTTGAATGATCAGGTTTCCGTGCGCAACTCGCAGAGTAGGGGCGCTTTCTAAGACGCCATCGCGGGCAAGCCCGCTCCCACAGTGTTATCGGTTGGCTGCGAAATTTGCATCAACGCAGAACTACTGTGGGAGCGAGCCTGCTCGCGAATGCAGGCGACGCGGAGTTACGCCTGGTGGCTAATGCGCCCATCCACCAGGGTATAACGCACCACACCCGGCAGGCTGTGGCCAATGAACGGGCAGTTTTCGCCCTTGGATAGCCAGGTTTCACCCGCCACGGTCGAGGCCGCCGGGTCGAACAGTACGATGTCCGCCGCACCACCCACCGCCAGTTTGCCTGCTGGCAAGCGCAAGGCCTCGGCAGGGCCGGCACTCAGGCGCTTGAGCAGTGTCGGCAGGTCCAGCAAACCGTCTTCGACCAGGGTCATCGCCAGCGGCAACAGCAGTTCGACGCTGCTGATGCCCGGCTCGGTTGCGCCGAACGGTGCCAGTTTGGCGTCACGCTCATGGGGTTGGTGATGACTGGAGATGGCCGAGATCACGCCTGATTTCACCGCTGCGCGCAGGCCTTCGCGGTCGGCGCGGGTGCGTAGCGGCGGCTGGACGTGATACAGGCTGCTGAAGTCGATCAGCGCTTCGTCGGTGAGGATCAGCTGGTACAGGGCGACATCCGCGGTCACCTTCAGGCCCCGGGCCTGGGCCTGGGCGATCAATTCAACACCGCGGGCGCTGGTGAGCTGGCTGAAGTGCGCGCGCACGCCGGTCTGTTCAACCAGCAGCAGATCCCGGGCCAGGGCGACGGTCTCGGCACTTTCCGGGATGCCCGGCAAGCCAAGGAAGCTGGCGGTCGGGCCTTCGTGAGCCAGGCCGCCCTCGGCCAGGTCGTGATCCTGGGAGTTGAAAATCACCGTCAGGTCGAAGGTCGCTGCGTAGTCCAGCGCCCGGCACAGGGTGCGGTTGTTGCGAAAGCTCTCCAGGCCGTTGCCGAAGGCCACGCAACCGGCATCGCGCAGTGCCACCAGCTCTGCCAGCTGTTCGCCGTCCAGGCCTTTGCTCAGGGCGCCAATCGGGAAGACTTTGGTGTTGCCGGCCTCGCGGGCGCGGTCGAGGATCAGTTCGGCCACCGCCGAGGTGTCCAGCACCGGTTTGGTTTTTGGCGGGCAGCACAGGCTGGTCACGCCGCCAGCCGCCGCTGCGCGGGTTTCGCTGACAATCGAGCCTTTGCGGCTGTAACCCGGCTCACGCAGGGCAACGTTGAGGTCAACCAGGCCGGGAGCGGCCACCAGGCCTTTGGCGTCGATCGTGTCGACGGCGACAAAACCGGCTGGCGCAACGCCAAGGGCGACGACTTTGCAGGCTTCAATGTGGATGTCGGTCACTTGATCCAGGCCACTGGCCGGATCGATCACGCGGGCACCGAGAATGCTGAGCTTCACTGGGCGTTCTCCTGCTCGAATTGGCGCTGGGCTGTTTGCCCGCTCATGGCCATGGACAGCACGGCCATACGAATCGCGATGCCATAGGTCACTTGGTTGAGGATCACCGAGTGCGGGCCGTCGGCCACCGCCGACTCGATTTCCACGCCGCGGTTGATCGGCCCCGGGTGCATCACGATGGCATCGGGCTTGGCACCGGCCAGGCGCGCGGTGGTCAGGCCGAACAGGCGGTAGAACTCGCCTTCGCTCGGCAGCAGGCCGCCGGTCATGCGTTCACGCTGCAGGCGCAGCATGATCACCACGTCGACATCTTTCAGGCCTTCGGTCATGTCGGTGTAGACCTTTACGCCGTATTGCTCGATGCCGATCGGCAGCAGGGTTTTCGGCGCGATCACGCGGATGTCCGGGCAACCGAGGGTTTTCAGCGCCAGCATGTTCGAGCGTGCGACCCGCGAGTGCAGGATGTCGCCGACGATGGCCACCGAAAGGTTTTCGAAACCGCCCTTGTGTCGGCGGATGGTCAGCATGTCGAGCATGCCCTGGGTCGGGTGCGCGTGCCGGCCGTCACCGCCGTTGATGATCGCCACCTGTGGGCAAACATGTTCGGCGATGAAGTGCGCGGCGCCGGAATCGCCGTGGCGCACGACGAACATGTCGGCGGCCATGGCTTCCAGGTTGCGCAGAGTGTCGAGCAGGGTTTCGCCCTTGCTCGCCGACGACGTGGACACGTTGAGGGTAATCACATCCGCCGAGAGCCGCTGGGCCGCCAGTTCGAAGGTGGTGCGGGTGCGGGTCGAGTTTTCGAAGAACACGTTGCACACGGTCTTGCCGCGCAGCAGCGGGACTTTTTTCACGGCCCGGGCGCCGACTTCGAGGAAGGAGTCGGCGGTGTCGAGGATTTCCGTCAACAGCTCGCGGCGCAAACCGTCGAGCGAGAGGAAGTGGCGCAGCTGACCCTGATCATTGAGCTGCAGCGGGCGCTTGGTTTCTAGAGGCGTCATCGCGAGGGGGACTCTCAATAGGGCGAATTAAAGGGCGAGGTCTTGCAGTTCGAGCGCGAGCTCCGGGCCAGACAGCTTTACCCGTTCGTGGGCAGCCAGGGACAGGGTCGCGCCTACCACGTTCGGGCGGATCGGCAGCTCGCCGGCGTCCAGATCCAGCAGGCACACCAGCGTCACGCTGGCCGGGCGGCCGTAGTCGAACAGTTCGTTCATGGCGGCGCGGATGGTCCGACCGCTCATCAGCACGTCGTCGATCAGCACCAGGTGCTGGCCTTCGATCTCGAACGGCAGCGCCGAAGGGCGAACCTGCGGGTGCAGGCCGTTCTGGCTGAAATCGTCGCGGTAGAAGGACACGTCGAGAGTGCCGAGGGGCTCATTGCTGCCCAGTTCCTTGAGCAGGGCCTGGGCCACCCAGACGCCGCCGGTACGGATGCCGATGAAACGCGGGTCGCTGATGCCTCGTTTGGCCAAATAAGCGTCAAGTCGGGTTGCCATCTGGCTGACCAGTTCGGCGGGATTGGGCAGGCTCATGGTTGCTCCTTCTTGGGTTCGAGCCAGCTTGTGCGCAAAATGGCTCGGGTTGTAGCTAATGGAGACGCACAACGGCTCTTCAGGACTCGAACAGTGCGCCATTTTCGTCGAGCCAGCCTTGCAGCAGCAGGGCGGCGGCGATGGCATCGACCGGGTTGTCACGGTAACTGCCTTTCTGGCCGCCCCGGGCCAGGCGTTCGCCCTTGGCCTCAAAGGTGGTCAGGCGTTCATCGTGGGTATAGAAGGGCAGGTTGAAGCGGCCGTTCAGGCGCCGGGCGAACTTTTCTGCGCGGGCGCACATGTCACTGGGGGTGCCGTCCATGTTCAGCGGCAGGCCGACCACCACGGCATCGGGCTTCCATTCTTTGATGAGGGCTTCGACCTGGTTCCAGTCGGGAATGCCGTTCTGCGCTTTCAGGGTGCACAGCTCGCGGGCCTGGCCGGTCACCACCTGGCCGACCGCAACACCAATCTGTTTGGTGCCGTAGTCGAATCCGAGAATCAGCCGCAGGGCCATCAGGCGTGCCCCGCCTGGCTGGTCAGCAGGCTGAGGTTCACGCCCAGATGTTTGGCTGCCGCTTCCAGGCGCAGTTCGCTGCTGGTGTTGAACAGGATGTCGGCGTCAAACGGGCAGGTCAGCCAGGCGTTCTGCGCCAGTTCGGCCTCCAGCTGCCCGGCTTCCCAGCCGGCATAGCCGAGGGCAATCAGGCTTTTGGCCGGGCCGACGCCGTCAGCGATGGCGAACAGTATGTCCTGGGTGGTCGACAGGGATAATTCGTCTTCCAGATCAACGGTTGCCTGGAAGCTCAGCCCCTTGGGGTGAAGGACAAAGCCGCGATCGGTCTGCACCGGGCCGCCGACAAAGATCGGCACATGCTGGCAGAGCGCTGGCGGTTCGATATCCGGGCGCAATTGCTCAAGGATATCGGCCAGACTCAGCTCTTGCGGACGGTTGACCACCAGCCCCATGGCACCATTGGCCGTGTGCTCGACGATGTAGGTCAAGGTGTGCGCAAAGTTCGGGTCGGCCATGTGCGGCATGGCGATCAGGAATTGATGCTTGAGGTAGCTGGGGCTGACGTTTTTCATGAGCGCTAGTGTGGCGTTCGAGGGGCGAACTGACAAGCTGGGGATGCACAGGAAATGCCTCAAATCCCCACTGACGACTTGGATTCCTGTGGGAGCGAGCTTGCTCGCGATGGCGGCCTGGCAGTCGACATCTCTGTTGAATGTGAAGTTGTCATCGCGAGCAAGCTCGCTCCCACAGGGTTTCGGGGGTGGTCAGTTGCTTGAGAGCCTGTCCCCACGGGCAAACTTCCAGGTGCGGATGATCTCCAGCCGGTCAACATCCGAGAGATCCCCGGTAAACGGTGCAAACGGCGCCGCCAGCCGGACGATTCGTTGCGCCGCCTGGTCCAGCAGCGGCTGGCCGGAAGACTCCAGCACCAGTACTTCATACAGCGAACCGTCGCGATTGATCGACACCATCAGGCGCAAGTTGCCGTAGATCTGTTTGCGCCGCGCTTCGTCGGGGTAATTGAGGTTGCCGATGCGCTCGACTTTCTTGCGCCATTCGTCCTTGTACCAGGCGCCCTTGTCGCGCATGGTCGAGGCCGCGCTCAAGCGGTGAATGCGCGGGCGCTTGGCGTACAGCTGTTGTTCGGCGGCCAGTTCCGCTTCCAGGCTGGCGATGTCGCTGGACAGCTGCTCGCTGTCGAACGTCGGTGCCTGGACCTGGGATTTGACCTCGGTCTTGGGCTCCTCGGTCTTGGCGGGGGCTTTTTTCGGTTTCGGTGCCACGGTGGTCACGGCAGCCTTGGGCGGGGCTTCCTGCGTTTCAGGCTTGGCGGCCGGCGGTGGCGTGACCTTTTGCACCTTGTTGTCCTGGAACGGCGCGACCTCGGTGGTCTTGGGAATCGCCTTTTTATCCAGGGTGCCGCTGCCTTGCTGATTCTCCTGGGCGAGGAAGTCGGCCTTTTCAGGCTTCTTTTCGCTTTTGAAGGTGGCGAGGGTGATTTCCAGGGTTTTGCTGATCTGCTTTGGTTCGACCACTGCAAACCCGACACCCAACAGCAAGGCCAGGTGGATCAGCGCCGCCAGAAACAGGGTAAAACCGAGGCGATCGGCCGGGCGCACGCCACGGTGGGCGAGTTCGGCAGGCAGATCGGACGGGAGGGTCATGACAAGGAAACCAACATCGCGTTTTCACAGGCCGCGCATGATAACGCAATGTTGGTTTGGCTAATCAACGTGCCTTGAGCTTCTGATCGATGGCATCCATCAGCATGCCGCCGATGTCGGTGCCAAACGCGTTATCAATCTCGCGAATGCAGGTCGGGCTGGTGACGTTGATCTCGGTCAGGTGCTCGCCGATCACGTCCAGGCCAACGAACAACAGGCCTTTTTCACGCAGGGTCGGGCCGACTTGCGCGGCGATCCAGCGGTCCTTGTCGGTCAGCGGGCGGGCTTCGCCACGGCCACCGGCGGCGAGGTTGCCACGGGTTTCGCCCTTGGCCGGAATCCGCGCCAGGCAATAATCCACAGGCTCGCCATCGATCATCAGGATGCGCTTGTCACCATCGACGATAGCTGGCAGGTAACCCTGGATCATGATTTGCTGCTGACCATGCAGGGTCAGGGTTTCGAGGATCACCGAGAGGTTCGGGTGGCCGGCGGTGTGGCGGAAAATCGAGGAGCCGCCCATGCCGTCCAGCGGCTTGAGAATCACATCGCCATGGTGATCGGCGAATTCGCGCAGTACGTCCGGGCGGCGGCTGACGATGGTCGGCGGCGTGCACTGCGGGAACAGTGTGGCGAACAGCTTTTCGTTGCAGTCGCGAAGGCTTTGCGGCTTGTTGACCACCAGCACACCGGCGCGCTCGGCTTGTTCCAGCAAATAAGTGGAGTAGACGAACTCCATGTCGAACGGCGGATCCTTGCGCATCAGGATCACGTCCAGATCGCTTAGCAGTGCGTCGCTTTCAGCGCCCAGTTCGAACCATTTTTCCGGGTTGGCGAACACCTGCAGCGGACGCATCCGCGCCCGCGCCTGGCCTTCGCCCTGATAGAGGTCGCGCTGCTCCATGTAGAACAGCTCCCAGCCGCGCTTTTGCGCGGCCAGCAGCATGGCCAGCGAGCTATCCTTTTTATAGGAAATGCTGGCGATAGGGTCCATGACAATCCCGACGCGAACGCTCATTGGGTTTTCCTCGAAATTTTGGGGGCTTGTGCCGATCTGTAGGAGCGAGCCTGCTCGCGATGGATGTCAGAGCACCGCGTTCATCCAGCCAGCACGCGTCATCGTTAGCGATCATCGCGAGCAGGCTCGCTCCTACAAAGAGCCGTATAAAAGTGGCGTCAGAGTGGCGCTGAGTGTGTTCCCGGTCAAGGAAAAACCACCTTGAAGGTCGGCCGATAGATTGGTTTTGGAGACTGTGCTAAAAAGGCTGCCAAGTGGTAATGGCCCTTGAACATCAAGGGTTTCGAGCTGCCGTTAACCGGCAAACGGACAAATTGTTTCGCAAAGGCGACGGTAGAGCATTTATGGAACAGCACCCCAGCGCCTTGAAGGTCATGGTGATCGACGATTCGAAGACGATTCGTCGCACCGCCGAAACGCTGTTGAAGAGCGTCGGGTGCGAAGTCATTACCGCCATCGACGGCTTCGATGCCCTGGCCAAGATTGCCGACAACCATCCCGGCATCATCTTTGTCGACATCATGATGCCGCGCCTGGATGGCTACCAGACCTGCGCCCTGATCAAGAACAACAGCGCGTTCAAGTCCACGCCGGTGATTATGCTGTCGTCCAAGGACGGGCTGTTCGACAAGGCCAAGGGGCGCATCGTCGGCTCCGACCAGTTTTTGACCAAGCCTTTCAGCAAGGAAGAATTGCTTGATGCGATCCAGGCCCATGTACCGGGTTTCGCCGCCGTTTTGCCGCAGTAGGACACGCACAGTGACGCTCGGCCATCGGGCCCGGCGTCGACAAGAATGGGGAAGACCATGGCACGTATTCTGATCGTCGATGATTCGCCGACCGAAATGTACAAACTGACCGGCATGCTGGAAAAGCACGGTCATGAAGTGTTGAAAGCCGAAAACGGCGCCGACGGTGTGGCCCTGGCCCGCCAGGAAAAACCCGACGCGGTGCTGATGGACATTGTCATGCCCGGCCTCAACGGCTTCCAGGCGACCCGTCAGCTCACCAAGGATCCGGAAACCGGACACATCCCGGTGATCATCATCACCACCAAGGACCAGGAAACCGACAAGGTCTGGGGCACGCGCCAGGGCGCCAGGGATTACCTGACCAAACCGGTCGATGAAGACACCCTGATCAATACCCTGAACAACGTGCTGGCCGGTTGATCGTCAGGTCATGAACGAGTCGCTGACGGCTTTTGAGCTGCTGCTGCAAATCGACCGGCGCTGTCGTTTGCTGGCGGCGGACTTGCCGTCCCAGCCACCCCGGCGGGACAGCTGGAGCGGCATCGGTTTTCGCCTGGGCGAGCACTGGTACGTCGCGCCCATGAGCGAAGTCAGCGAAGTCCTGCACGAGCCGCGCGTCACTCAGCTGCCGGGGGTCAAACCCTGGGTCAAGGGTGTCGCCAACCTGCGCGGGCGTTTGCTGCCGGTCATGGACTTGTGCGGCTTCTTCGGGCACGAGCTTTCGGCGGTGCGCGGGCAGCGGCGGGTGTTGGTGGTGGAACATGAAGAGGTGTTTGCCGGGTTGTTGGTCGACGAAGTCTTCGGCCTCCAGCACTTTGCCCAGGACAGCCTGGAGCCGGTGCTGGCAGAAGAGTTGAAAGGGCCTATGGCGGCGTTCGTCAAAGGCCGGTTTCAGCGCGAGCAGTGCTGGCAGGTGTTCAGCCCGTTTGCGTTGACGCAGTCTCAGGGGTTCATGAACGTCGCGGTGTAGTTGGAGCAAGCTCGCTCCCACAGGTTCCCCGGTAAGTCTTGGAAGGTGCTGGTTAACAGGCGAGGACCGATGATAAAAGCAAAAGCAGGCAAGCCATTGGAAGGGTCGCGCAGCCGGTCGCAGATTATCGTGCTGTTCATCGCGCTGATCGTCTTCATCATGCTGCTGTTCGCCAACTTCGCGTACCTCAACACCCAGGCTACCTACGACAAACAGTACATCGGCCACGCGGGCGAACTGCGCGTGCTGTCCCAGCGTATCGCCAAGAACGCCACCGAAGCCGCCGCCGGCAAGGCTGCCGCGTTCAAGTTGCTCAGCGATGCGCGCAACGACTTCGCCCAGCGCTGGGGTTATCTGAAAAAGGGCGACCCGGCCACCGGCCTGCCGCCGGCCCCTGCTACCGTGCGTCCGGAGATGCGCGCGGTGCAACAGGACTGGGAACGCCTGCTGAAAAACACCGATGCGATTCTTTCCAGCGAGCAAACCGTACTGTCGCTGCATCAGGTCGCCGCGACCCTGGCCGAAACCGTGCCGCAGTTGCAGGTCGAGTACGAAAAAGTCGTCGAGATTCTCCTGCAACGGGGCGCTCCGGCGGCCCAGGTGGCGATGGCCCAGCGCCAATCGCTGCTGGCCGAGCGGATCCTCGGCGCGGTCAACACGGTATTGGCCGGCGACGAAAATTCACAGCAGGCCGCCGATGCGTTCGGACGTGATGCGACGCAGTTCGGCAAGGTGCTCAACGGCATGCTCCAGGGCGACCCGGCGCTCAAGGTCAGCCAGGTCGAAGATCGTGACGCCCGTGCGCGTCTCGCGGAAATCTCCGAGCTGTTCGAGTTCGTCTCGGGCTCGGTGGACGAGATCCTCGAAACCTCGCCGGAGCTGTTCAAGGTCCGCGAATCGGCCTCGAACATTTTCAGTCTGTCGCAAACCCTGCTCGATGAAGCCTCGCACTTGGCCAACGGTTTCGAAAACCTGGTCGGTGGACGCACCACCGACACCATTGGTGGTTACGTACTGGGCTTGCTGGCGCTGGCTTCGATCATCCTGATCGGCATGGTGATGGTGCGCGAAACCAATCGTCAGTTGCGCGAAACCGCGGAGAAAAACGAGCGTAACCAGAACGCGATCATGCGCCTGCTCGACGAGATCGAAGACCTGGCCGACGGCGACCTCACGGTGACCGCCTCGGTGACCGAAGACTTTACCGGCACCATCGCCGATTCGATCAATTACTCCGTCGACCAGTTGCGCGATCTGGTCGCGACCATCAACCTCACCGCCGGCCAGGTCGCAGCCGCCGTGCAGGAAACCCAGGCCACCGCCATGCACCTGGCCCAAGCGTCGGAGCATCAGGCCCAGCAGATTTCCGAGGCCTCCATGGCAATCAACGACATGGCCGAGTCGATCGACCAGGTGTCGGCCAACGCAGCTGAATCTTCGGCGGTTGCCGAGCGCTCGGTGGAAATCGCCAACAAGGGCAACGAGGTGGTGCACAACACCATCCACGGCATGGACAACATTCGCGAGCAGATCCAGGACACCGCCAAGCGCATCAAGCGCCTGGGCGAGTCGTCCCAGGAAATCGGCGACATTGTCAGCCTGATCGATGACATTGCCGACCAGACCAACATCCTTGCCCTCAACGCGGCTATCCAGGCGTCCATGGCCGGTGACGCCGGTCGCGGTTTCGCCGTGGTCGCCGATGAAGTGCAGCGCCTGGCCGAGCGCTCATCCGCCGCCACCCGGCAGATCGAAACCCTGGTGCGGGCGATCCAGACCGACACCAACGAAGCGGTCATCTCCATGGAGCAGACGACGACCGAAGTGGTGCGCGGCGCCCGTCTGGCGCAGGATGCCGGTGTGGCCCTGGAAGAAATCGAAGGCGTCTCCAAGACGCTCGCGGCATTGATCCAGAGCATTTCCAATGCGGCGCAACAGCAGACGTCGTCGGCCGGTCAGATTTCCCTGACGATGAACGTGATCCAGCAGATCACCTCGCAGACGTCGTCGGGTTCCACCGCCACGGCCGATAGCATCGGCAACCTGGCGAAAATGGCCAGTCAATTGCGTCGTTCGGTGTCCGGTTTCACCTTGCCGGATGCCAAGGCGCAGGTTGTGGACAAAGCTTGAACCGCCCATGGGTATCTGAATTGTGATTGGAGTGGTTATGGGTGATCGGCACGACTATGTGGCCCTCGAGTGGGTCAAGGGCGAGATTGCCGAAACGCTGAAACAGGCTCATCACGCGATCGAAAACCTGCTCGATGACCCGCAGGCGACGCAAGCGCTGGATGATTGCCTGGCATGCATCCATCAGGTCCACGGCAGTTTGCAGATGGTCGAGTTCTACGGCGCGGCGTTGCTCGCCGAAGAAATGGAACAACTGGCCATGGCCTTGCAGGGCAGCCGTGTCAGTCATCGCGACGAGGCGTTGCACCTGTTGATGCAGGCCCTGGGGCAGCTGCCGATCTACCTCGACCGGGTGCAAGGCGCGCGTCGTGACTTGCCTCTGGTGGTGTTGCCACTGATCAACGACCTGCGCAGCGCCCGCGGCGAAAGCCTGCTGTCGGAAACCAGCCTGTTCAGCCCGCAATTGCCCGAGTTACCAGCGCTGGACGCAGAAACGCTGGCGCAGCTGGAGCCGGCCGAATTGCCCAATGTGCTGCGCAAGCTGCGGCAGATGCTGCAAATGGCGCTGGTCGGTTTCCTGCGTGAACAGGACAACGACACCAACCTCGATTACCTGGCCAAGGTCTTTACCCGCCTCGAAGCACTGTGCGCCAATGCACCCCTGAGCCCGTTATGGCAGGTGGCATCGGCGCTGGTCGAAGGCATGCAGGGCGGTGCGATCGCCAACAGCCCGGCCTTGCGCAGCCTGTTCAAGGACGCCGACATTGAGCTCAAGCGTCTTCTCGAACAAGGCATTCAAGGCATCAACCAAGCGGCCCCGCCGGAGCTGCTCAAGAGTTTGCTCTTCTACATTGCCAAGGCCGAACATCCCACCGGGCAGATGCTGACCATGAAAGAACGCTACTCACTGGACGACGCGCTGCCCGACAGCGCGATGGTCGATGAAGAACGCGCGCGGCTGGCCGGTCCTGACCGTGATGCCATGCGCTCGGTACTGGCGGCGCTGTGCGAAGAGCTGGTGCGGGTCAAGGAGCGCCTGGACCTGTTCGTGCGCAGTGACCGCCAGCACACCTCTGACCTCGACAGCCTGCTGGCGCCGCTGCGGCAAATCGCCGACACCCTGGCGGTCCTGGGCTTCGGCCAGCCGCGCAAGGTGATCATCGATCAATTGGCGGTGGTGCTCAGCCTCGCCCAGGGCCAGCGCGAACCCAACGATGCGATCCTCATGGACGTTGCCGGGGCCTTGTTGTACGTCGAAGCGACGCTGGCCGGCATGGTCGGTACCGTGGAGCCGGAGAGCCAGGAAGACAACCGCCTGCCGACCACCGACCTGACGCAGATCCATCAGATTGTGATCAAGGAGGCCCGCATCTGTTTGCAGCAGGCCAAAGACATGATCGTCGACTACATCGACGCCGATTGGGACCGCCAGCATTTGCAGGCGCTGCCGGCCTTGCTGACCCAGGTGCGCGGCGCGCTGGCGATGATTCCGCTGGGCCGGGCGGCGAGTCTGGTCGAAACCTGCAATCACTTTATCCGCGAGCACCTGTTGCTCGAACCGGGTCAACCGGGCTGGCAGGAACTGGACAGCCTGGCCGACGTGATCACCAGCATCGAGTACTACCTCGAGCGCCTCAGCGATGACCCGCAAGCACAGGGTGAAAACCTGCTCGATGTCGCGGAAAAAAGCCTGGCCAGCCTCGGGTTTTTCCCCAGTGAGCAGCATGTGCCAGTGCTTGATGATGTGCTCAACCCGACCGAAGCGCAGGTCATGCAGATGATGCAGGAGCTGGATGATCCGCAGACCGTCCAGACCCTGGCCGACGTGCTTGCCAGCCCGGTTTCGAGCCTGAACCCGCCCGCGCTGAACACCCCGGGCAGCCTGCTGCCGCCACCTGCAGGCGAAGAATCGGTGGACGAGGAACTGCGTGAGGTGTTCCTCGAGGAAACCGACGAAGTCCTGGAAATCCTGCGCGAGTACTTGCCGCGCTGGTCGGTCAACCCCGACAACCGCTCGGCCCTGAGTGAGCTGCGCCGCGCCTTTCATACCCTCAAGGGCAGCGGCCGGATGGTGCGCGCCCTGGTGTTGGGTGAGCTGGCCTGGGCTGTGGAAAACCTGCTCAACCGCGTACTGGAAGACAGCGTGGAGCCGGGCGCTACGGTGCAACGACTGATCGGCGATGTGCTGCAGCTGCTGCCGGAACTGGTGGCGGAATACGCCGCCAATGCCCAGCGTCAGCGCAACGATGTCGACCAGTTGGCAGCGCGTGCCCATGCCCTGGCCAAGGGCGATGAGCCGGTGTCCGATGAGGATACGCAGGATGTCGCGGCCCTCGACCCGCTGTTGCTGGAGATCTTCCGCAAAGAGGCCGAAACCCACTTGGGCAGCCTCAATCGCTTCCTTGATCAGGCCGCCGAACATGTGCCGTTGCAGGCCAGCGACCAATTGCAGCGCGCCTTGCACACCCTCAAGGGCAGCGCCTCCATGGCCGGCGTGTTGCCGATTGCCGAACTGGCCGCGCCGCTGGATCAACTGGCCCGGGAATACAAGGCACACCTGATTGCGCTGGATCTGGACGAAGTTGAACTGCTGCTGGAGGCAGAAGGGCTGTTCCGCCTCGGCTTACGCCAGCTCAAACGCGATCCGCTGGCGGAAATTCCCGGCGCCCGGGGTTTGACCGAGCGAGCCAAGGCGTTGTTGGCCGAGCGCCTGGAAAACCTCACGCCGAACACCGGGCTGCGGATCAAGCGCGACCCGCAACTGATCAACAACTTCCTCGCCCAGGGCATGGACATCCTGCTGGACGCCGAAAGCCTGTTGCAGCGTTGGCAGCAACACCCCGGCGAACGTCAGGAACTCAGCGCACTGCTGGACGAATTGACCACCCTCGGCGAAGGCGCCCATCTGGCCGACCTGCACCCGGTGGATGAGCTGTGCGAAGCGCTGCTCGACCTGTACGGTGCCGTGGAGGAAAGCAGCCTCGCGGTCAGCGAGCGGTTTTTCCATGAAGCACAGGGTGCCCACGAAGCACTGATCAACATGCTCGACGAACTGGCCGCCGGTCAGGAAGTCAGCCCGCAACCGCAACGGATCAGGGCCTTGCGCGAACTGCTCGACGAGAGCCTCGACCCGTCGGCCATGGGCCTGATCCGCAGTGATGGCAGCCGTAGCCTGAGCATCCGCGAATTGGGTTCTGCCACCGAGGAGCTGGCCCAAGCCACCACGGCCACGGGGCCGGACGATGAAATCGTTGCGATCTTCCTCGAAGAAGCGGTGGATATCCTCGAAAGCGCCGGTCATGCCTTGCAGCGTTGGTTGCGCGACCCGGACAACGCCGCGCCGCTGTCGTCCCTGCAACGGGATTTGCACACCCTCAAGGGTGGCGCACGCATGGCCGAGGTCGGGCCGGTCGGCGATCTGGCCCATGAACTGGAAAGTCTTTACCAGGGCCTGGTGGACCGTCGTTATGCCTTCAGCGATTCAATGGCGGTGTTGCTTAAACAGAGCCATGAGCGACTGGCGTTGTATTTCGAACAGTTGCAGCTCAACCAGCCACTGGACGATGCCCGAGAGCTGATCGAAGCCATTCGTGCCTACCGTCAAGGGCATGCGGGTATCGCCGAGTCTGCCCGGCAGGCGACCGACAACGACTCGGCTGCGCACGATCCGCAATTGCTGGAAATATTCCTCGAGGAAGGTTTCGACATCATTGAAAGCTCCGGGGCGGCGCTGGAGCGCTGGCAGGTCCAGCCTTCGAATCGGCAGGAAGTGGAAACCCTGCTGCGCGACCTGCACACCCTCAAGGGCGGCGCGCGCATGATGGAAATCGCCGCGATTGGTGATCTGGCCCATGAACTGGAGTTCCTCTACGAAGGCCTGTCCACCGGCGTGTTGCAACCGACGGAGCCGTTGTTCGCGCTGTTGCAGCGCAGCCATGACCGCCTGGCGCAGATGCTCGATGCGGCCCGCGCCGGTGAGCCGATGCCGCCGGCCGATCGCTTGATCGATGCCATCAAGAACTTCAGCCACCCGGCCGTGCCTGAAGCCCCCGCGCCGATTGCTCTGCCGGCCACGCCCAAGGCCGAGCCGCTGACGCCGCCGTCCGATGCCGGCGCCGACATGGTCAAGGTCTCGGCGGAGCTGCTCGATGATCTGGTCAACCTGGCCGGTGAAACATCGATCTTCCGTGGCCGGATCGAGCAGCAGGTCAACGATGCGCACATCGCCCTGAATGAGATGGAGACCACCATCGAGCGAATGCGCGACCAGTTGCGTCGCCTCGATACCGAAACCCAGGGGCGGATCCTCAGCCGCCAGCAAGTCGACGCCGAGCGCCTGGGCTACGAAGAGTTCGACCCGCTGGAAATGGACCGCCACTCTCAATTGCAGCAACTGTCCCGGGCGCTGTTCGAATCGGCCTCTGACTTGCTCGACCTCAAGGAAACCCTCGAACGACGCAATCAGGATGCGGAAAACCTGTTGCAACAGCAGGGCCGCATCAACACCGAATTGCAGGAAGGCCTGATGCGCACGCGCATGGTGCCGTTCGAGCGCATGCTCCCGCGTTTGCAGCGCATTGTTCGGCAGGTGGCCGGCGAACTGGGCAAGGACGTGGATTTCATCGTCGATAACGCCGAAGGCGAGATGGACCGCAACGTTCTCGAACGCATGGCCGCGCCGCTGGAACACATGCTGCGCAACGCCGTCGACCACGGCCTGGAGTCCGTCGAAGCACGGCTGGCGGCGGGAAAACCGGCCAAGGGCAAGATCACCCTCGATCTGCTGCGCGAAGGGGGCGACATCATTTTCGACATCCGCGACGACGGCGCCGGTGTGCCGCTGGACGCGGTGCGGCGCAAGGCGATCAAGCGCGGTCTGCTCGCCCCGGACAGTGTCATCAGTGATCACGACGTGTTGCAGTTCATCCTGCAACCGGGGTTTTCCACCGCCGAAAAAATCACCCAGATCTCCGGGCGCGGCGTCGGCATGGACGTGGTGCACGAAGAGGTGCGGCAACTGGGCGGCACCATGAGCATCGACTCGGTGCCGGGGCAGGGCGTGCATTTTCGCATTCGCCTGCCGTTCACCGTATCGGTCAACCGGGCGCTGATGGTGCAGTGCGGTGAGGACCAATACGCGATCCCGCTCAATACCATCGACGGCATCGTGCGCGTCCTGCCCAATGAACTCGAAGGGTATTTCCGTTTCGATTCGCCAACCTACGAATACGCCGGACAACGTTACGAGCTGTGCTATCTGGGTGAGCTGCTGAAAACCAGCCCGCGCCCGAAGCTGTTGGGCCAGAGCCTGCCATTGCCGGTGTTGCTGGTGCAGTGCAACGAACGGCACATCGCGGTGCTGGTGGACGCCATGGCCGGCACTCGCGAAATCGTGGTCAAGAGCCTGGGGCCGCAGTTCGCGGCGGTGCAAGGGGTGTCCGGGGCGACGATTCTCGGAGACGGCCGGGTGGTGCTGATTCTGGATTTGCTGGCGCCGATCCGCGCCATGCAGGCCCGTGTGCCCCAGCGTCCGGCAGGACAAGAGGTCGAGGCCGAACCGCATCGGCCGCTGCTGGTGATGGTGGTCGACGACTCGGTCACCGTGCGCAAGGTCACCAGCCGCTTGCTCGAACGCCACGGCATGAACGTGTTGACCGCCAAGGACGGGGTCGATGCCATGCTGCTGTTGGAAGAACACATGCCCGACCTGATGCTGCTGGACATCGAGATGCCGCGCATGGATGGCTTCGAAGTCGCGACCCAGGTGCGCAACGACGAACGCCTGCGACACCTGCCGATCATCATGATCACCTCCCGCACCGGACAGAAACACCGCGACCGCGCCATGGCCATCGGCGTCAACGACTACCTCGGCAAGCCGTACCAGGAATCGGTGCTGCTCGAAAGCATCGCCTTGTGGAGCAAGACCCATGCTTGAGCACCGCACCAGCAACCTCACCGGCCTGCTGCTGCCGTTGGCCGACCGTAACCTGATCCTGCCCAACGTCGCCGTTGCCGAGCTGATCGATTACCAGCCGCCGGGGACTTTCGACCTTGACACACCGCCGTGGTACCTGGGCCTGGTGATGTGGCGCGAACGGCAGATTCCGCTGCTGAGTTTCGAATCGGCCTGCGCGCAGAAAGTCGTCATCGGCGAACGTGCGCGGATCGTGATCCTCAACGCCCTCGGCGGGCGCCCCGAGCTGAAGTTCATCGCGCTATTGGTGCAGGGCATTCCGCGCTCCTGCAAGCTCGATAGCCAGTTGAGTTATGTGGATGTGCCGTTGTGTTCGTTGGAACAGGCGGCGGTGCAGGTGGGCGAGCAGGTGGCCAAGGTGCCGGATCTGTTGGCGCTGGAGGCGTTGTTGGTGGATGCCGGGTTAATCAACTGATCCCGATTCAGCGGTGATCTGACCGGCCTCTTCGCGGGCAAGCCCGCTCCCACAGTGTCCGTGTGTTGCCCAAATTCAACGGCAACCACTAACCCTGTGGGAGCGGGCTTGCCCGCGAAGGCGTCAGTTCTGACAACCATTACCCTGAGCGTAACGATCCACCACTCTGCTTGATTGATACACCCACCCAACGCTCCTAAGGTAGCTCCACGACAGCGAACCCGTGGAGTGGTCATGACAACAACAATATCCCCCGACTCGCGATGGACGCGGCGGCGCAGCGAAAAGCAGCGGCGCCTCGAGCTGGTGCGAGGGCTTGCCGACGGCGTGGTGTTGCCCACCGACAACATCGTCGCGGCGCTGGAGGCGTTGATTCTGCCTGGCGACCGCGTGGTGCTCGAAGGCAACAACCAGAAGCAGGCGGATTTCCTCTCGCGCTCCCTGGCCAAGGCCGACCCCGCGAAGCTGCATGACCTGCACATGATCATGCCCAGCGTCGGTCGCGCCGAGCACCTGGACTTGTTCGAGCGCGGCATCGCCCGCAAGCTCGACTTCTCTTTTGCCGGCACCCAAAGCCTGCGCATCAGCCAGTTGCTCGAAGACGGCCTGCTGGAAATCGGCGCGATCCACACCTACATCGAACTCTACGCACGACTGGTGGTGGACCTGATTCCCAACGTCGTGCTTTCGGCCGGGTTCATGGCCGACCGCGCCGGCAACATCTACACCGGGCCAAGCACCGAAGACACCCCGGCGCTGATTGAGCCGGCGGCCTTCAGCGACGGCATCGTCATCGTCCAGGTCAACCAATTGGTGGACGATGTCAGCGACCTGCCGCGCGTCGACATTCCCGCCTCCTGGGTCGACTTCGTGGTGGTGGCCGACAAGCCGTTCTACATCGAACCGCTGTTCACCCGCGACCCTCGGCACATCAAGCCCGTGCACGTGCTGATGGCGATGATGGCGATTCGCGGGATCTACGAAAAACACAACGTGCAGTCGCTCAACCATGGCATCGGTTTCAACACCGCGGCCATCGAACTGATCTTGCCGACCTACGGCGAATCCCTCGGCCTCAAAGGCAAGATCTGCCGCAACTGGACGCTCAACCCGCACCCGACCCTGATTCCGGCGATTGAAAGCGGCTGGGTCGAAAGCGTGCATTGCTTCGGCACCGAGTTGGGGATGGAAAACTACATTGCGGCGCGGCCGGATGTGTTCTTTACCGGGCGCGATGGCTCCCTGCGTTCCAATCGGATGTTCAGCCAACTGGCCGGGCAATACGCAGTAGACCTGTTCATCGGCGCGACTTTGCAGGTCGATGGCGACGGCCACTCCTCCACCGTGACGCGCGGGCGCCTGGCCGGTTTCGGCGGGGCACCGAACATGGGCCACGACCCGCGCGGTCGTCGCCACGGCACACCGGCCTGGCTCGACATGCGCAACACAGATGTGGCTGAGCCGATGCTCGAACGCGGTAAAAAACTCGTGGTGCAGATGGTCGAGACCTTCCAGGAGGGCGGCAAACCGACCTTCGTCGAAACCCTCGATGCCGTTGATGTGGCGAAGAAAAGCGGCATGCCGCTGGCACCGATCATGGTTTATGGCGACGACGTCACCCACCTGCTGACTGAAGAAGGCATTGCCTACCTGTACAAGGCGCGCTCGCTGGAAGAGCGCCAGGCGATGATCGCCGCCGTCGCCGGGGTCACCGCCATCGGCCTGCGCCACAACCCCAAAGACACCGCACGCATGCGTCGCGAAGGTCTGATCGCCTTGCCCGAAGACCTCGGCATCCGCCGCACCGACGCCACTCGCGAATTGCTCGCGGCGAAAAGCGTGGCCGATCTGGTGGAATGGTCCGGTGGCCTCTACAACCCGCCCGCCAAGTTCAGGAGCTGGTAATGCACGCACTTAACCTGCAACCAAAAAGCCTGAGCCTGACCGAACGGCTGGCGGACCTGGCGGTGGACGCATTGATCGACGAGGCTGATCTGTCGCCGAAGCCGGCACTGGTCGACCGTCGCGGCAATGGCGCCCACACCGATTTGCATCTGGGGTTGATGCACGCTTCGGCGCTGTCCTTGTGGCCCGCCTTCAAAGATATGGCTGAAGCCGCCATCGAGTTCGGCGAGGTCGGCTTGCCCCTGCGCGAAGCCGTGGGCCGCATCGGTCGCGAAGGCGAGCAAGCGATGCTCGACACCACGGGCGGCGTGAACACTCATCGTGGGGCAATCTGGGCCTTGGGCTTGTTGGTAACGGCTGCTGCGCTGGAACCTCAATCCTGTAGCGCCAATAGCGTGGCGTTGCGTGTGGCGCGGTTGGCCTTGCTCGACGACCGTTATGCACCACGTCCGCTCAGTCACGGTGCGCAAGTGGCCCAACGCTACGGCGCTCGGGGTGCTCGTGAAGAAGCGCAACTGGGTTTTCCGGCGGTGACCCAACGTGGTCTGCCACAACTGCTACGCAGTCGTGCAGCCGGTCATGGCGAACAGAACGCCCGGCTCGACGCGCTGCTGGCGATCATGACCAATCTGGCCGACACCTGCGTGCTTTACCGCGCCGGGGAAGAAGGGCTGAGCACCATGCAGCGGGGTGCCCGGGCGGTACTCGACGCGGGTGGCAGTGCCAGCCTCGCCGGACGTCGCCGCCTGCATGAGCTGGACCAACAACTCATCGCTTTGAATGCCTCGCCCGGCGGCGCTGCCGACCTGCTCGCAGCCTGCCTGTTCGTCGACCGTATCGGGTCGGACGACGGCCTTATCCAGGGAGTGTTTTGATGGAAACCTTATCCTTTGAATTCCCCGCCGGACAGCCGCCACGCGGTCGCACCCTGGTGGGTTGTGTCGGCTCTGGTGATCTGGAAGTGCTGATCGAACCGGGCCAGGCCGGCAAGCTGACGATCAACGTGCAGACCTCGGTCAATGGCAGCGAACAACGCTGGCAGCATCTGTTCGCACGGATGTTCGACGGCCAGACGCCACCGGCCATGGATATCGATATCCACGATTTCGGCGCGACACCCGGCGTGGTGCGCCTGCGCCTGGAACAGGGCTTCGAGGAGATCGGCCATGACTGACAGCGCAGCCTTGCTCAACAAGCACAGCTTCGTCGAACTCGGTGCCCGGCAACGGGCCAAGGCCCTGCTCGATGCGGGCACCTTCCGCGAATTGCTCGATCCGTTCCAGCGCATCATGTCGCCATGGCTGTCGCGCCAGGGCGTGGTGCCGCAAGCCGACGACGGCGTGGTGATCGCCAAGGGCAATCTCGATGGTTTGCCGGTGGTGATTGCGGCCATTGAAGGCGCATTCCAGGGTGGCAGCCTGGGTGAAGTCGGCGGAGCAAAAATTGCCGGTGCACTGGAACTGGCCGCTGAAGACAACCGCAACGGCATTCCGACCCGCGCCGTGCTGTTGCTGGAAACCGGCGGCGTGCGCTTGCAGGAAGCCAACCTCGGCCTGGCGGCAATTGCCGACATCCACGCGGCGATTGTTGACTTGCAGCAGTACCAACCCGTGGTCGGTGTGGTTGCGGGCAGCGTCGGCTGCTTTGGCGGCATGTCGATTGCCGCCGGCTTGTGCAGCTACCTGTTGGTGACCCAGGAAGCGCGACTCGGCTTGAACGGTCCGCAGGTAATCGAGCAGGAAGCCGGACTCGAAGAATACGATTCCCGCGACCGGCCCTTCATCTGGAGCCTGACCGGTGGTGAACAGCGTTTCGCCAGTGGTCTGGTGGATCGTTACGTGGATGACGATGTGGCGCAGATTCGCCAGCAGGTGGCTGAGTTGCTCCAGCAGGGTTTGCCTGCACAGCCGCGCAGCCAGCAGGCCGAGTTGTTCCTGCAACACCTGGCGCGTCTGGACGCCGAACCGCAAATCGAGCCGTCCGTGGTTCGCGATCTGTACCAAGGAGAACGCCCATGAGTTCGTATTCCCTGCGAGGCCTGAACTGGTTCAACGCCTTGAGTACCGGGGCCAAAGCGGTCGAGGGTTTGCCGGCTTCACTGAAGGTCGCGGACGGTTCGCTGGGCGCTCAGCCTGTGCGCTTCATCGCGGTGGTGGCCGACCCGGAAAACCGCTTCGTCCGTGCCCGCAACGGCGAAGTGGGTTTGCTCGAAGGCTGGGGCCTGGCCAAGGCTGTGGATGAAGTCATCGCCGCCGATCAGAACAAGGCACACAAACGCGCCCTGATCGCCATCGTCGACGTGCCGAGCCAGGCTTACGGTCGACGCGAGGAAGCCCTCGGTATCCATCAGGCGCTGGCCGCTGCGGCGGACAGTTATGCCCGCGCCCGTCTCGCTGGTCATGCGGTGATCGGTCTGCTGGTGGGCAAGGCGATGTCCGGGGCGTTTCTGGCCCACGGCTATCAGGCCAATCGCTTGATCGCCCTGCGTGATCCGGGGGTGATGGTGCATGCCATGGGCAAGGCGTCGGCGGCGCGGGTGACTTTGCGCAGCGTTGAGGAGCTCGAAGCCCTGGCTGCCAGCGTGCCGCCGATGGCCTATGACATCGACAGCTATGCCAGCCTGGGTTTGTTGTGGGAAACCTTGTCGGTGGAGCAGATCGAGCAGCCGACGGCGGGGGATCTGGCGCGGGTAACCGAGTGCCTGCTTCAGGCAATTGGCGATGTGGCCGCCGGTGGTCGTGATCTGAGTGGTCGTCTCGGTGCGGCCAATCGTGCGGCGTCGAGCAAGGTTCGCCAATTGCTGAGAGCGCAGTGGTGAACACGCTACTGGCCCATGACCTGCTGTGGGGCATGACCCCGCAGCAGTTGCCTGCGGATGCGCCTGCCTGGGTGATCGAGTCGATCAGTGCCGGCCAGCCGGTGGTGGTCCGTCGCGCCTTGTGCGCGGCGGGGCAGGTGGCGGTGGGCGTGCGCGGGCCGATGCACGAACAGCGATTTGCGGCGGTGATGGGCGTCGCCGCCATTACGCGGCAGGTGCGGCCGGAAGAACTCTGCCATGTTCAAGGGCTGCGCGATTTCCCTGCGCTGCGAGCCTTGGCGCAACTGCGCCCACACCTGGAAAACTGTGATTGGGTCTGGGGTGTCAGCGGCAGCGCCGGGTTCGAGTTGGCCAGTGGATTTGCCGCTTTGCATGAGGGCAGCGATCTCGATCTGATCTTGCGTACACCGCGTCCGTTGAGTCGTGACGACGCGCGGGCGTTGGTGGCCGTTCTTGATTCAGCCGTGTGCCGCGTGGACCTGCAATTGCAGACACCGTCGGGCGCCGTTGCCTTGCGCGAATGGGCCGGTGCTTCGTCGCGGGTCCTGTTGAAAAGTGCCACTCAGGCCAGCCTGGTCACTGATCCGTGGAATCCACAGGAGCAAGCAGCGTGAGCAGCTTGCTGGTGTTCCCCGGGCAGGGCGCGCAACAACCCGGGATGCTGGCGCGTTTGCCTCGGGAAACATTGAACGAAGCGAGCGACCTGCTCGGTGAAGATGTCACGCGGCTGGATTCTGCCGAGGCGTTGCAGTCGACGAGGGCGGTTCAGCTTTGCCTGCTGATCGCCGGGGTCGCCGCTTCACGTCAGTTGACCATGGCCCCGGACTACGTGGCCGGCTTGTCGATCGGCGCTTACCCGGCAGCGGTGGTGGCTGGCGCCCTGGGTTTCAGCGATGCGTTGCATCTGGTCAGCCTGCGCGGTGAGCTGATGCAGCAGGCATATCCACAGGGCTATGGCATGACCGCGATCATCGGTCTGGACCTAGCCACGGTGGAAGGATTACTGGCCCAGGTACACAGCGCGCAAATGCCGGTTTATCTGGCCAATATCAATGCCGATAACCAGGTGGTGATTGCCGGTAGCGACGCGGCGATGAAAGCGGTGGCGGAGTTGGCGAAAGGTTGCGGGGCTGGCTTGGCCAAGCGTCTGGCAGTGAGCGTGCCGTCCCACTGCCCTTTGCTTGATGCCCCTGCGCAACGATTGGCCGAAGCCTTCGCCAAGGTGCCGCTGCACACCCCGAAGATCGGTTACCTGAGCGGCAGTCGTGCGCGTCCGCTGATCAAGCCTGAAGCCTTGCGTGACGACCTGGCCTTCAACATGTGCCGCATCGTCGATTGGCGCGGCACGGTACAAAGCGCCTACGAGCGCGGCGTACGTCTGCAGATCGAACTGCCGCCCGGCGCGGTGTTGACCGGGCTGGCGCGCCGGGTGTTCGAGCAGGGCACCGTGATTGCCTTCGACGGTGCACGGCTCGATACCTTGCAGGCGCTGATGCGTGAGGAGGGAAGCCGTCACTCCTAAAACCGACTCAGGCTTCGAACAACAAAAACAACATTCGACGATGCACTTTGAGGACTACAACAATGATTATTTACGGTGTGGCGCTGTTGGCGATCTGTACGCTGGCAGGGGTGATCATGGGTGACATGCTCGGTGTGTTGCTGGGAGTGAAGTCAAACGTCGGCGGTGTCGGGATCGCGATGATCCTGCTGATTTGCGCACGGTTGTGGATGCACAACCGTGGCGGCATGACCAAGGATTGCGAGCTGGGCGTCGGCTTCTGGGGCGCGATGTACATCCCGGTGGTGGTGGCGATGGCGGCGCAACAAAACGTGGTCACGGCGCTGCATGGCGGTCCGGTGGCGGTGTTGGCGGCGATAGGATCGGTGGTGATCTGCGGCTGCACCATTGCCCTGATCAGTCGGACCCATAAAGGCGAACCCTTGCCCGATGAACCGGCGGATGTAACGCCGGTTGGCGCACCGGCAGGAGGTCGCTGATATGTGGGAACTCATCGAGAAAGGCCTGGCCACGAACAGTCTGGTCACAGCATTCGCTTTCGTCGGCATCATCATGTGGGTGTCGGTCATTCTTTCCAAGCGCCTGACTTTCGGACGCATCCACGGTTCGGCGATTGCCATCGTCATCGGCCTGGTGCTGGCCTGGGTCGGCGGCACATTGACTGGCGGGCAAAAAGGCCTGGCGGACCTCACGCTGTTTTCCGGCATCGGGCTGATGGGCGGCGCCATGCTGCGGGACTTCGCCATCGTTGCCACGGCATTCGAGGTGCAGGCCACAGAAGCGAAAAAGGCCGGCTTGATCGGCGTGATCGCGCTGCTGTTGGGCACGGTGCTGCCGTTTATTGTCGGCGCGTGCATGGCCTGGGCATTCGGATACCGCGACGCGGTGAGCATGACCACCATTGGTGCCGGTGCGGTGACTTATATCGTCGGCCCGGTGACTGGTGCGGCAATTGGTGCAACCTCGGATGTGATGGCGCTGTCGATTGCCACCGGCCTGATCAAGGCGATTCTGGTGATGGTCGGCACGCCGATGGCGGCGCGCTGGATGGGCCTGGACAACCCGCGCTCGGCGATGGTGTTCGGTGGGCTGGCCGGGACTGTCAGTGGCGTGACCGCCGGGCTGGCGGCGACGGATCGGCGCCTGGTGCCTTATGGCGCGTTGACCGCGACTTTCCACACCGGGCTGGGCTGTCTGCTGGGGCCTTCGCTGTTGTTCTTCATTGTTCGCGGGATTGTCGGGTAAGCCGCGGGATCTTCGCTTACTGTACCGACGTCATCGCGAGCAAGCTCGCTCCCACAGGGGATTGCATTCCAATGTGGGAGCGAGCTTGCTCGCGATGGCCGCGACTCGGTTTCAGACCTGCCGATTGGCATACATCCGACACTCCGCCAGCAACGCCAGCAGATTCGGATCTCGCTCCTTGGCCTTCAGGAACACCACGCCAATGTGCTGCTGCAACCGGTACTTTTCCTGCAGCGGGATCAGCTTCACCCGGTTTTCGTACACCGCCGCAATCCGCCCCGGCAGCAACGCATAACCCACACCCGAACTGACCATGCTCAGCAAGGTGAAGATGTCGTTGACCTGCATCGCCACCTTCGGCTCGAACCCTGCCTGCTCGAATACCCGCTTGCCGTCCTGATGGGTGGCGAAGCCTTGGGTCAGGGTGATGAAGGTTTCGTCGCGGACTTCGGCCAGGTCGACTTCGGTTCGCTGGGCAAACTTCGAATCGGCGGGCGTGGCGAGGAAGATGTCGTCGGAAAACAGCGGGATCTGCTCGCAATCCGGATCGTTGACGCTGTCGTCCAGCGACACCAGGATCGCATCGACTTCCATGTTCTTGAGCTTGTAGAGCAGGTCGATATTGGAACCCAGAATCAGGTCGATGTTGAGCTCGCTGCGGCGGATCTTCAAACCCATGATCAACTGCGGCACAGTCTTCACCGTCAGTGAATACAGCGAACCTAACTTGAAGCGTTCGGCCGAAAACCCGGCGGCCTCGCGGGTCAGGCGCACGCTTTCAACCACGTCCTGAATCAGCTTCTGCGCCCGCTCTTCCAGTACATAAGCGCTTTCCAGCGGCGTCAGGCTGCGGCCTTCGTGCTTGAACAACGGGCAGCGCAGGGCGCTTTCCAGGGAATGGATCGCCCGATGCACGCTGACGTTACTGGTCTGCAACTCGGCAGCGGCCCGCGCCAGGTTGCCGGTGCGCATGAAGGCCAGGAACACCTCGAGTTTTTTCAGGGTCAACTCTTCATCGATCAGCATGGGGCGGACTCTTTCTGGAATGACTCGATTGTGCCCAATTACGCCGGGCCCGTCGTACAGAAACATTGCGCTTTTACGCTTGAAGCCTGAGCCTTGCGCTCTGCGGCAATGAACTTCGAGGTGAGTAGCGCATGTATCACGGGGAAAGACTGAACGCCTGGACGCATTTGGTCGGGGCAGTGGCGGCGTTTGTCGGCGGAGTGTGGCTGATTGTGCTGGCCAGTCTCGACGGCAGCCCGTGGAAGATTGTCAGCATGGCAATCTACGCCTTTACCTTGCTGGTGCTTTACAGCGCATCGACCGTGTACCACAGCGTGCGCGGGCGCAAGAAAGAGATCATGCAGAAGGTCGATCACTTCTCGATCTACCTGTTGATCGCCGGCAGCTACACGCCGTTCTGCCTGGTGACCCTGCGCGGGCCGTGGGGCTGGACGTTGTTCGGGATTGTCTGGGGCCTGGCGCTGATCGGCATCCTGCAAGAGATCAAGCCGCGTTCGGAAGCACGAATTCTGTCGATCGTGATTTATGCGGTGATGGGCTGGATCGTGTTGGTGGCGGTCAAGCCGCTGCTCGCGGCGCTGGGCGCCGCCGGATTTGCGTGGCTGGCATCAGGCGGGGTGTTGTACACCGTCGGGATTATCTTTTTTGCCCTGGACGACAGGCTGCGGCATGCCCACGGCATCTGGCATCTGTTCGTGATCGCCGGGAGCCTGCTGCACTTTGTGGCGATTTTCTTTTATGTGCTTTAAGGCTGTACCGGAACCAGGCGATCCAGCTGCTCCCGGGCTCGACGGCTGAACACCTGCAACAGGTCGTTCAAGGTGTGGGGCGGTGGTTCGGCGGCGCGGGTCACTGCGTACAGGGTGATGGGCAGCGGCGGTGTCAGAGGGCGGATGGTTGTGCTGGCGCAAGAGGCGCCAAGGGCGGTGAACGGATCGATCACCGCCAGGCCCGCGCCGGATTCCACCATCGCCCGTGCCAGTGAGTAGGTTTGCACGGCGATGCGTACCCGCGGCGGCGGTTCGACCGCTTCCAGGTAACTGTCGAGCCGCGCGGCCAGCGGATCAGCGCTGGATAAACCGATCAGTGGTGCATCCGCCAGCGCCATCAGCGGCAACGGTTTACCCGCCTCTTCCTGAGGCCAGTAACCACTCGGCGCCAGCGCCACCAGCACGCCGGACGCCAGCGCCTGGGCCTTGAGCCCCGGGTGATCCGGGCGTTGCAGGGTCAGGGCGACATCCACTTCGCGCATCAACAGGTTCTGCACCAGTTCGCGACTGTGGGCGCTGGAGAGTTCGCAAACGATGTCCGGGTAACGCCCGGTCCACTCGTGAATGGCCGGCGGCAGCAATGACAGGGCCAGTGCCGGGGTGGCACCGATGCGCAGGCTGTGGCCAGGCTCGCGGCGCAGGCTCTGCGCCAGGCGTCGCACGCCTTGCAGGCTTTCACTGACCTTGTCCACTTCGCGCTCCAGCTCCAGCGCTTCCGGCGTCGCCTGCAACTTGCCGCGTACCCGCAGGAACAACGGGAAGCCCAATTGCTGCTCGGCGTGCTGCAACACCTTGCTCACCGCTGGTTGCGAGACGTGCAGCAATTGCGCGGCAGCGCTGATCGATCCGGTCTGGCGGATGGCCTGGAAAATTTCGATATGGCGAAGGCGCATGGCAAGTCCATAACCTTTGTTTATGGGGTTGCCATCTTTATGCATTGTTCAACGTCTGTCACCTGGCTCTAACCTTGGCCTTGTCTTCACAACGGTTTTAGGGACGGACATGGCTCAGCGTGTGTGCATCATCGGTGGCGGCGTGATTGGCCTGGCAACGGCCTATGCGCTGGTGCGCGACGGCTTCGAGGTGACGGTGGTCGAGGCACGGGATTCGCTGGGCAGTGAAACCAGCTTCGCCAACGGCGGCCAGTTGTCTTATCGCTATGTTGCGCCCCTGGCCGACGCCGGTGTGCCTTGGCAAGCCATCGGCTGGATGCTGCGCGGCGATTCACCGCTGAAGCTGCGCCCGCGCTTCGACCCGGCCCAGTGGCGCTGGATGGCGGCGTTCCTCGGCGCCTGTCGCCGCTCAGTCAACCGCGAGAACACCGCGCACTTGCTGCGCCTGGCGCTGTTCAGCCAGGACACCTTGAAGTCCTGGCGCGAGGACGATGGACTGGCGGGATTCCAGTGGCGGCGCAATGGCAAGCTGGTGACTTTCCGCCGGAACAGCAGTTTCGAGCATGCGCGTCAGGGCTTGGCCGACCCGCAGCAACAGCAGGTGTTGTCGCCGGCCGAATGCGCGCAGCTGGAACCGGCGCTGATCGATGCGCCCTTTGTCGGGGCGATCTACACCCCGGACGAAGAGGTCGGCGATTGCCACGGTTTCTGCCAGCAACTGGCCGCACGACTGAAGGCGTCTGGCCGTTGCGAATTTCGCCTTGGGCAAGCGGTGACCGGCATTCGTCACAGCAACGGCAGCGTCAACGCCATCGAACTGGGCGAACATGTGCTGCCGGTCGAGCAACTGGTGATCGCCGCCGGCCACCGCAGCCCGCTGTTGGCGCTTCCCGGGCTGCAACTGCCGCTTTATCCGCTCAAGGGCTACAGCCTGACCGTGCCGATCGGCGCCGGTCACCGGGCGCCGGACGTGAGCATCACCGACTACGACCGCAAGATCGTCTACGCCCGCATCGGCGAGCAATTGCGAGTGGCGGCGATGGTCGACATCGTCGGCTTCGACCCTGCGCTAGACCCCAAGCGCCTGGCGCTGATCAAGCGTCAGGCCCATGACACCTTTCCAAATGCCGGCGCCTATGACGAAGCCGTCGAGTGGGCCGGCATGCGCCCGGCCACCCCCAGCGGCGTGCCGTTGCTCGGTGCGACGGCGTATCGCAATCTGTGGCTCAACCTCGGCCACGGTGCGCTGGGCTTCACCCTGGCATGCGGCAGCGGGCGCTTGCTCAGCGAGCTGATCGGCGAGCGCGAGCCTTCCATCGACCTGCTCGGTTTCAACCACCGGGCCGCCTGAACACCGACTTCTGAAGAGGACATTGCAATGACCATTACCTTACTGCACAGCAACCCGCGCCTGTCCGGCGCCGTGACCTTTGGCGGCCTGGTGTTTCTCTCCGGGCAGGTGCCAGGCGATGCCCGGGATGCCGGCGGCCAGACCCGCGAAGTGCTGGCGAAAATCGATACATTGCTGGCCGAGGCGGGCAGCGACAAGGATCATCTGCTCAGCGCGACCATTTACCTGAAGAACATCACCACGGATTTCGCCGCGATGAACGAGGTCTGGTCGGCCTGGCTGTCGCCGGGGCAGGCGCCGAGCCGTACCACCGTGCAGGCCGAACTGGCCCGCCCGCAGGTGCTGGTGGAAATCACCGTCATCGCTGCACGCGTCTGATAAACCAACACCCACAACGGAGAATAACAATGCAAAAAATCACGTTGCTCGCTTGTACGCTTGGCCTGTTGCTCGGCAGTCAGGTTCAGGCCAATGAAGCGCCGCTGACCGGCACCCTGAGCAAGATCGCCAGCGCCAACAGCATCACCCTGGGCTATCGCGATGCTTCGGTGCCGTTCTCCTACGTGGGTGATCAAAGCGGCAAGCCGATGGGTTACTCGGTGGATCTGGCGGGCAAGATCGTCGAGCGCATCCAGCAGCAACTGGCGCTGCCAGACTTGAAGGTGAAGTACAACCTGGTGACCTCGCAGACCCGCATTCCACTGGTGCAGAACGGCACCGTGGACCTGGAGTGCGGCTCCACCGGCGTGACCGCCGAACGGCAGAAGCAGGTGGCGTTCTCTTATGGCTTCATTTACGTCAAAGGCCAGTTGCTGACCGCGAAAGACAGCGGGATCAAGAGCTTCGCAGACTTGCGCGGCAAGAACGTGGTGACCACTGCCGGCACCACCAACGAGCGCTACCTGAAAAGCTACAACGTCGATCACAAGATCGACATGTTCGTGATCAGCGCCAAGGACCACGGCGAAGCCTTCCAGATGCTGCAATCGGGCCGGGCGGTGGCGTTCTACATGGACGACTCGCTGCTCTACGGCGAGCGCGCCAAGGCCAATGACCCGCACAAGTGGGTGGTGGTCGGGGAGGAGCAATCGCGGGAGATCTACAGCTGCATGGTGCGCAAGGACGACCCGCAGTTCCTGGCGCTGGTCAACGGCGCGTTGGCGGATCTGTACAGCTCGGGCGAGATCAACGGCATCTACAAACGCTGGTTCGAGCAGCCGATCCCGCCGAAGGGTTTGAACCTCGAGTTCCCGATGACCAGCGAACTCAAGGCGATTATTGCCAAGCCGGTGAGTGATCCGGTGCAGTAGTCATCCAGACTGTGTCGTGGCCATTCGCGAGCAGGCTCGCTCCCACCTTGGACCTGTGGTGCTCACAAATTTTGTGATCACTGGAGATCTACTGTGGGAGCGAGCCTGCTCGCGATGAGGGCCTAGAAGTCACCCCAGAGTTGCTGGGCCACCGCCAGTGCGACAACCGGCGCGGTTTCGGTGCGCAGCACCCGTGGACCGAGGCGGGCGGCGTGGAAGTCGCTGGCCTTGGCCTGATCGACTTCGGCATCGGACAAACCACCCTCCGGACCGATAAGGAATGCCAGGCTTGCAGGCTTGGCATGGCTCACCAGCGGTTCGGCCACCGGGTGCAGCACCAGTTTCAACTCGGCCTGGGTCTGTTTCAACCAATCGGCCAACAACAACGGCGGATGAATCACCGGTACCCTTGAACGCCCGCATTGCTCGCAAGCGCTGATCGCCACCTGGCGCCAATGCAGCAGGCGCTTGTCGGCGCGCTCGTCCTTGAGCCGGACTTCGCAGCGTTCGGTGAAGATCGGGGTGATTTCAGTGACGCCCAGTTCCGTGGCTTTCTGAATTGCCCAGTCCATGCGCTCGCCCCGGGACAGGCCCTGGCCGAGATGGATTTGCAGCGGCGACTCGACCTGACCGGCGAAGCTTTCGTCGACCTGCACTACCACGCGCTTTTTGCCGACTTCGACCAGCCGGGCGCAAAACTCCTGGCCCGAGCCGTCGAACAGTTGCAACGCATCACCCTCGGCCATGCGCAGCACACGGCTGATGTAATGGGCCTGGGCTTCGGGCAACTCGTGCTCGCCGGTGCTCAGGGGGGCGTCGATGAAGAAGCGGGACAGTCTCATGCTGGGTCTCTGAAAAAGGGTGTTGGTCATGGATCGGTGGGACTTCTGTGGGAGCGAGCTTGCTCGCGATGACGATCTGACATTCACCATTGATGGTGTCTGAAAAACCGCTATCGCGAGCAAGCTCGCTCCCACATTGACCGCATCATCAACCCGGATCACGGAACCCCGGGTGGAAGTCCTTCGGCACCGCTACGCTGACGCTGTCACGGGTCGCAATGTCGATCCCTTCGCTGGCCACTTCGGCAAGGAAATCGATCTGCTCCGGGGTGATCACATACGGCGGCAGGAAGTACACCACGCTACCCAGTGGACGCAGTAAAGCACCGCGCTCCAGGGCGTGCTGGAACACCTTCAGGCCGCGACGTTCCTGCCATGGGTAAGCCTCTTTGCTGGCCTTGTCCTTGACCATCTCGATGGCCAGCACCATGCCGGTCTGGCGCACTTCGGACACGTTCGGGTGGTCGACCAGATGCGCGGTGGAGGAAGCCATGCGCTGCGCCAGGGCCTTGTTGTTCTCGATGACATTGTCTTCTTCGAAGATGTCCAGGGTCGCCAGGGCCGCCGCGCACGCCAGCGGGTTGCCGGTGTAGCTGTGGGAGTGCAGGAAGGCGCGCAGGGTCGGGTAGTCGTCGTAGAAGGCGCTGTAGACTTCGTCGGTGGTCATGCACGCGGCCAGGGGCAAGTAACCGCCGGTCAGGGCTTTGGACAGGCACAGGAAGTCCGGGCGGATGCCGGCCTGTTCACAGGCGAACATCGTCCCGGTGCGGCCGAAGCCGACAGCGATTTCGTCATGGATCAGGTGCACGCCGTAGCGGTCGCAGGCTTCGCGCAGCAGCTTGAGATACACCGGGTGGTACATGCGCATGCCACCGGCGCCCTGGATCAGCGGCTCGACAATGACTGCCGCCACGCTGTCATGGTTCTGCGCGAGGGTCTGCTCCATCGCGGCGAACATGTTGCGCGAGTGCTCTTCCCAGCTCATGCCCTCCGGACGCAAGTAACAGTCCGGGCTCGGCACCTTGATGGTGTCCATCAACAGCGCTTTGTAGGTCTCGGTGAACAGCGGCACGTCGCCCACCGACATCGCCGCCATGGTCTCGCCGTGGTAGCTGTTGGTCAGGGTGACGAAGCGCTTCTTGGCAGGCGTACCGCGATTGAGCCAGTAGTGAAAGCTCATTTTCAGCGCGACTTCGATGCAGGACGAACCGTTATCGGCGTAGAAGCACCGGGTCAGGCCTTCCGGCGTCATCTTCACCAGGCGCTCGGACAGTTCGATCACCGGTTGATGGCTGAAACCGGCGAGGATCACGTGTTCGAGCTGATCGACCTGGTCCTTGATGCGCTGGTTGATCCGCGGGTTGGCGTGCCCGAACACATTGACCCACCAGGAGCTGACCGCATCGAGGTAGCGCTTGCCTTCGAAGTCTTCCAGCCACACGCCTTCACCGCGCTTGATCGGGATCAGCGGTAGTTGTTCGTGATCTTTCATCTGGGTGCAGGGATGCCACAACACGGCGAGATCGCGTTGCATCCACTGATTATTCAGGCCCATTTTCACTCTCCTGGAGGCGGTCCGTGACCAGCGCGGACAAACAATCGCGCAAGCCTATGCAATGCGTGCCACGGGGACAACCCATTGTGTCGAATGAGCTACTTTATCCAGGCCGATAGACGTTGCTGGCGGGTGTTTGAAGGCTGACGTATCCTTCGCGGTTCTTGAGCCGTCTGGCTCGCAAAAACCGCTGTTTTCCTCGTGTAATTCCGGAGTTCGCTGAATGTCTGTGGGTTGGCTGCGCGCCTGTGCGCTGGTGATGTTGGGGCTGTTCAGCGTGTCTGCGCTGGCCAAGGATAAAACCGCGATCGTGATCGGCGGCGGCCTGTCGGGCCTGACTGCCGCGTACGAGCTGCAGAACAAGGGCTGGCAGGTCACTCTGCTGGAAGCCAAGTCGAGCCTGGGCGGCCGTTCCGGCATGGCCACCAGCGAATGGATCGGCAACGACAAGGCTCAACCGGTGCTGAACAAATACGTATCGAACTTCAAGCTGAGCACCACCCCGGCCCCTGAATTCGTGCGGACTCCAGGTTACCTGATCGATGGTGAGTATTTCTCCACCGCCGACCTTGCGACCAAACAGCCGGCCACCGCCGAGGCGCTCAAGCGCTTCGACAAGACCGTGGACGATCTGGCGCGCTCGATCGACGACCCGCAGAACCCGGCCGCCAACAACACGCTGTACGCGCTGGATCAGATCAACGTGTCGAGCTGGCTCGACAAGCAGAACCTGCCGGCCACCGCCCGCCAGCTGATCAACCAGCAGATCCGTACCCGCTACGACGAACCTTCGCGCTTGTCGCTGCTGTACTTCGCGCAGCAGAGCCGCGTTTACCGTGGTGTTTCCGATCGTGACCTGCGGGCTTCGCGCCTGGTCGGTGGCAGCCCGGTGCTGGCCCAGGCCCTGGTCAAGCAGCTGAAAACCATCAAGACCAATTCCCGGGTCTCGTCGATCATTCAGGACAAGGACGGTGTGACCGTCAAAGTCGACAGCGTCAGCTATCAGGCTGACTACGTCGTGCTGGCCGTGCCACTGCGCGCCCTGAACAAGATCCAGATGATCCCGGCGCTGGACGCCCAGCACCTGGCGGCGATCAAGGGCACCAACTACGGATGGCGTGACCAGATCATGCTGAAGTTCAAGACGCCGGTGTGGGAATCCAAGGCGCGCATGTCCGGCGAGATCTACAGCAACACCGGCCTGGGCATGTTGTGGATCGAGCCTGCCCTGAAGGGCGGTGCCAATGTGGTGATCAACCTGTCCGGCGACAATGCGCGAGTGATGCAGGCGTTCGGCGACAAGCAGATGGTCGATCAGGTGTTGATTCGCCTGCATGAGTTCTATCCACAGGCTCGCGGTTCGTTCACCGGTTATGAAATCCGTCGTTACAGCACCGATCCGTCGACTGGCGGCGCCTACCTGGCCTTCGGTCCGGGCCAGATCAGCAAGTTCTGGCGCCTGTGGGAACGCCCGATTCAGCGCGTAACCTTCGCTGGCGAACACACCGACACCCTGTACCCGGGCACCCTGGAAGGCGCGTTGCGCACTGGTCAGCGTGCAGCCAGCCAGGTTGAAGACCTGGCGGCGGGCAAGTCGTTCGAACCGGCGAAAGTGGTCCCGGCCGCTGCCGCTGCGGCGGGCACTGGTGCGGTGGCGGCGAAGAAAGGCAATTTCTTCAGCAACCTGTTTGGCGGCTCCGATGACGAGAAGAAGCCAGAGCTGGTCAAGGCATCCGAGCCGGTTGCACCGCCAGCGCCAGCGCCTGCTCCGGCGCCAGCCCCGGCCATCGCGCCAGCCCCGGTGGAAGCACCGAAGCCTGCGACCCCGGTAAAACCCGAACCGGCCAAAAAGGCTCCGGCAAAACCGGCTGCCAAGACCGAGGCGAAAAAAGCCCCGGTCAAGGCACCGGCCAAGAAAACCGAGGCGGTGAAGAAGCCAGCAGCTAAACCTGCGGCGACTCCGGCAATGGATGCCAAGGCGTAGTAAGCCCTGGGACAAAAAGAACGCGGCGTAAATGCCGCGTTTTTTTTGCCTGAAGAAGGCCGAGATCAAAAATCGAATAAAACATTTGGTACAGGTGTTCTCCGGTTTGTATTCATTTTTTCTAACACTTTTCGACTTTAATCTTTCCTTAACTCGTCGGCTTCAGACTCTTGATCGCATTTTTCGATATTTCAAAGCGAAATTTTCCGCTTTAATTCGATAGATAACTCGATAGTCTTGGGCCAGCACTTACAGGGATCTAGGCAATGCAGCTACGTAACTCTACCTCCCGCTACGGCTGGGTCAGCATCTTCATGCACTGGGGCGTGGCACTGGCCGTGTTCGGTTTGTTCGCCCTCGGGCTGTGGATGGTCGGCCTCGGCTATTACGACCCTTGGCGCAAGACCGGGCCGGATCTGCACAAGAGCATTGGCTTGATCTTGCTGGGCGTCATGGTGCTGCGGGTATTGTGGCGTTTCATCAGCCCGCCACCACCGGCCTTGGCCAGTTACAGCCGCATGACGCGTCTTGGCGCCATGTTCGGTCATGCCTTTCTGTATTTCTGTCTGTTCGCCGTGATGATTGCCGGTTACCTGATTTCCACCGCAGAAGGTGCCGGGATTCCGGTGTTTGACTGGTTTGAAGTGCCTGCCCTGGTTTCCGGACTACCGGACCAGGCAGATAACGCCGGTGCGATTCACCTCTACCTGGCGTGGGTGCTGGTAATTTTTTCCGGCCTCCATGCATTGGCAGCATTGAAGCACCACTTTATCGACCGTGATGCGACCCTCAAGCGAATGCTGGGTCGCAAAGCCTGAAGTTCAACCTCGACTCCCAAGGAAAACAAAGCATGTTGAAAAAGACTCTCGCCGCTCTGGCAATCGGTTCCGCTCTGCTGTCCGCCAACGTGATGGCGGCTGACTACGTTGTAGACACAACAGGCCAGCACGCCTTCGTCAACTTCAAGATCAGCCACCTGGGCTACAGCTTCATCACCGGTACCTTTAAGACCATGGACGGCAAGTTCAGCTTCGACGCTGCCAAGCCTGAAGACAGCAAGATCGAGTTCAACGTGAACCCTGCCAGCGTCTTCACCAACAACGCCGAACGTGACAAGCACGTCTCCAGCAAAGACTTCCTGAAAGTGGCTGATTTCCCTAAGTCCACGTTCGTGTCCACCAGCGTTAAAGCCACCGGTAAGAACGCTGCTGGCAAAGACACAGCCGACGTGGCCGGCGACCTGACTATTGCTGGCGTAACCAAGCCAGTCGTGATCAAGGCCACTTTCCTGGGTGAAGGCAAGGATCCATGGGGCGGCTACCGTGCAGGCTTCGAGGGTACTACCAGCATCAAGCGTTCCGATTTCGGCAAGATGATGGACCTGGGTCCACAGTCCGACGCGGTTGATCTGTACATCTCGTTTGAAGGTGTCAAGGCGAAGTAATTTTCGCTCTGACATAAAAACGCCCCTGATCGAAAGGTCTGGGGCGTTTTTTTGGCTGGCGAAATTTTATCAACACTACAAATTCACTGTGGGAGCGAGCTTGCTCGCGATAGCGGTGTATCAGTCGATATCCATGTTGGCTGAACAGACGCCATCGCGAGCAGGCTCGCTCCTACAGGATTTCATCAGCCATAAAAAATGCCCCGGACCTTTTGGTTCGGGGCATTTTCATTGCAGCGATAACTCAGCGATTACGAGTCAGCAACGCTGGTTTCTCACCGCGAGGACGGCTTGGCAGTTGATCCAGCTGCTCAGGTGTCGGGAAGCGGTCGGCCTTCGACTCCTTGTGCATGATCTTCGGCGCGGGGCCACGCGGGTTCTGCACGGCCGGTTCCGAAAGAGGCTGGTCGTCACGGGCCGGGCGACGGTTGCGTGAGTCTTCGCGGCGAGCCTGGCCGTCGCGCGGTGCGCCGCTGCGAGGACCGCTACGCTTGGCCGGTGGGGTGCCGGTGCTGGCGCCATCGCTGCTGCGCGGACCGCTCTGGCGACCTTGTGGTTTGCCGGAGCGTGGAGCGCCCGAACCGGCGGCGGTGCCTTGTGCCGGAGCACCCGGACGGCGACCACGGCCTTGAGCAGGTTTCTGCTGCGGCACGTAGTCGACGCGGTTACCGAAGTTATCGATATCGTCGTCCAGGAACTCGTCCGGGGCACGGTCAGCGGCGGCACGGGGTTGTTGGCTCGGCTGACGCTGTTCACGGGCCGGAGTACCTTCGCGGGGCTTTTGCTGACGGGCAGGGCGCTCGCCGCGTTCGCCGGCCGGTTTTTCCTTGCCCTTGTCTTTGCCTTTGTCCTTGCGACCGCCGCCGCCGCCGCCACCGCTGCCGTTCGGACCGTCGCCGCGCGGGCCACGTGGATTGCGCGGGTTACGCATGTCCGGACGCTCGCGCACTTCCGGTTTCTCGGCTTCCACGGCGCTGGCATCGAAGCCCATCAGGTCGCCGTCGGCGATTTTCTGTCGGGTCATGCGTTCGATGCTTTTCAGCAGTTTTTCTTCGTCCGGGGCTACCAGCGAAATCGCCTCGCCCGAACGACCGGCACGGCCGGTACGGCCGATGCGGTGCACGTAGTCTTCATCGACGTTCGGCAGTTCGAAGTTGACCACGTGAGGCAACTGGTCGATGTCCAGACCGCGAGCGGCGATGTCGGTGGCGACCAGGATGCGCACTTCGCCGGCCTTGAAGTCGGCCAGGGCTTTGGTGCGGGCGTTCTGGCTCTTGTTGCCGTGGATCGCGACGGCGCTCAGGCCATGCTTGTCCAGGTACTCGGCCAGGCGGTTGGCGCCGTGCTTGGTGCGGGTGAACACCAGCACCTGTTCCCAGGCGCCGGCGGTGATCAGGTGCGCCAGCAGCGAACGCTTGTGGCTGGCGGCCAGACGGAACACACGCTGTTCGATACGCTCGACCGTGGTGTTCGGCGGCGTGACTTCGATGCGCTCCGGGTTGTGCAGCAGCTTGCCGGCGAGGTCGGTGATGTCCTTGGAGAAGGTCGCCGAAAACAACAGGTTCTGGCGTTTGGCCGGCAGACGGGCCAGGACCTTTTTCACGTCATGGACGAAGCCCATGTCGAGCATGCGGTCGGCTTCGTCCAGCACGAGGATTTCCACGTGGGACAGATCGACGCTGCCTTGGCCGGCGAGGTCGAGCAGGCGGCCAGGGCAGGCCACCAGCACATCCACGCCACGGGACATGGCCTGAACCTGCGGGTTCATGCCGACACCGCCGAAGATGCAGGCGCTGACGAACTTCAGGTCACGGGCATAGACCTTGAAGCTTTCATGCACTTGCGCGGCGAGTTCGCGAGTCGGGGTCAGGACCAGTACGCGCGGCTGGCGCGGGCCGTGACGCTGGGATTTGTCCGGGTGACCGTTGGGAAACAACCGCTCCAGGATCGGAAGGGCGAAACCGCCGGTTTTACCAGTACCTGTCTGTGCCGCGACCATCAGGTCGCGACCTTGCAACACGGCGGGAATGGCCCGCTGTTGCACCGGAGTAGGCTCGGTATAGCCCGCTGCCTCGATGGCGCGGACTAAAGCCTCGGAGAGACCGAGGGAAGCAAAGGACATGAGTAATCCTGTTTTAAGTTAGGGCTTGGCCCAATGGGAGTCTTGCCTGGCGCGAATGGCGTTTAAGAGGACGCAATCCCGTCCGGTCCTGCTGGGTCTCGAAGGCTCGTCTGCAAGCGCTCGCGCGGGCTGAAAGCTGCGCAGTAGCGGGGTTGAGATGCCTTTAACGATTCCGAGCGTCCGGGCGTGAGCCTGGCGGGAAGGCCGGAGTATAACAGAGCAATCACTGCGCGCCGCTTTCCTGCTGCTCAACGGTTTTTTCCGTGGCAGCCGTGGTTTTTTCAGTCTTCACGCTGGCGGCCGGTTCCGCGCCGTAGCGGGCACTCAGTTCAGCATAGGCGGGCTCGCGCTTGAAGCGTTTGAGTTCGGCGCCGAAACGCTGCACCAGCAGATCCATGCCCGCATTGCGACGTACCGCGAGAAACTGGCTTTGCTGGCTGATGACGGTGGGGTTTTCGGTGATCTTGCCGCGGATGCCCAGTTCATCGAGCAAATGCTGGCCGACCCGGCGGTCGGTAATCAGCAGGTCAATGCGCCCGCGCACCAGTTTGCCGAAGTTGGCTTCATGGGTGGGAGCCGGCTCGCGGGTGAACAGCGTCGAATCGCTGAAGTCCTTGCTGTACAGGTAACCCGGCGAGGTGCCGATGGTCAGGCCGCGCAAGTCATCAAGGGTGCGAAACGGATGGGGTCGGTCATTGGCGTAGAACATCACGAACTGGACTTCAGACAGTGGTTCGCTGGGGTAGAGCAGGGTCGCATCGCGTTCGTCGCTGTGAAAGATGTCCAGCGCGCCGTCGGCCTGCCCGGTTTCAAGCATCGACAGGCAGCGTTTCCATGGCAGGAACTGCCACTCCACTTCGATGCCCAGGCGCTTGAAGACAATGGCGGTGGTTTCGTAGTCCAGGCCCAGCGCTTTGCCGTTGTCTTCGTACACATAAGGCGCCCACGGTTCCGTGACAATGCGCAGCTTCTCGCCCCGAGCGGCGAAGCTCAGGCAAGCGAAGACAAGCATGGCGATTAACTGCGTGATCAAAGGCATGGGTTTGAGATTACGACGAGAAACCGGAAAGAGCCAGAAACTGACCGCAGATGCTCTAACTCCGTGGATTGCTGCACATTAATAGTGCGCTGAAAGCAAAAGATCGCAGCCTGCGACAGCTCCTGCAGGGAATACACATTCCGGGGTAGGAGCTGCCGCAGGCTGCGATCTTTTGATCTTGCTTGTAGCTTTCAACTTGCAGCTTGTAGCTGCCTCAACGCGGCAATTTCAGGTTTCTCCACACCGCCAGGCTCGCTTCAGCCTGGTTCAATGTGTAGAAGTGCAGCCCTGGAGCGCCGCCCTGCAGCAATTGTTCGCACATTTCGGTGATGACCTGTTCACCAAAGCGCTGAATGCTCTGGGTGTCGTCGCCGTAGGCTTCCAGTTGCTTGCGGATCCAGCGCGGGATTTCTGCACCGCAGGCATCGGAGAAGCGCGCCAGCTTGCTGTAGTTGGTGATCGGCATGATGCCCGGCACGATCGGGATGTCCACACCCAGCGCCCGCACACGTTCCACGAAGTAGAAGTAGCAGTCGGCGTTGAAGAAGTACTGGGTGATCGCACTGTCGGCGCCAGCGTTGGCCTTGCGCACGAAGTTGGCAACATCGTCTTCGAAATTGCGCGCTTGCGGATGCATTTCCGGGTAAGCGGCGACTTCGATGTGGAAGTGATCACCGGTTTCTTCACGAATGAATTCAACCAGGTCGTTGGCGTGGCGCAATTCACCGCTGGCCATGCCCATGCCTGAAGGCAGGTCACCGCGCAGAGCGACGATACGCTTGATGCCGGCAGCCTTGTACTCGGCCAGCAGGCCGCGCAGGTCAGCTTTGCTGTCGCCCACGCAGGACAGGTGCGGAGCGGCAGGGATTTTGACTTCGCTTTCGAGCTGCAACACGGTGTTCAGCGTGCGATCACGGGTCGAACCGCCGGCGCCGTAGGTGCAGGAGAAGAAATCGGGGTTGTAGGTAGCCAACTGGCGAGCAGTGGCGAGCAGCTTTTCTTGCCCGGCATCGGTCTTCGTAGGGAAGAACTCGAAGCTGTAGCGACGATCTTGGGACATGGGAATACCCTTGAAAACGCGTAAGGCGGACGCTGGCCCCTGTAGGAGCGAGCTTGCTCGCGAAAAACGTCAGGGCAACGCGTTTAGCCAGATAGCGCGCGTTTTCGTTAACGTCCATCGCGAGCAAGCTCGCTCCTACACAGGAAGATCCGGCCGATCAGTAGCGGTAAGCGTGCGGCTTGAACGGGCCTTCGACGGTCACGCCGATGTAGTCGGCCTGGGTCTTGGTCAGTTGAGTCACGACGCCGCCGAAGCCACGGACCATTTCCAGGGCCACTTCTTCGTCGAGTTTCTTCGGCAGTACTTCAACGGTCAGGCGCTCGGCTTGCTGGGCTGGCGACAGGTCGGCGTACTTCTGGCCGAACAGGAAGATCTGCGCCAGAACCTGGTTGGCGAACGAACCGTCCATGATGCGGCTCGGGTGGCCGGTGGCGTTGCCCAGGTTAACCAGACGGCCTTCGGCCAGCAGGATCAGGTAGTCGTCGTTCTGTGGGTCGAAATCGCCAGCGCCGGTACGGTGGATCTTGTGAACCTGCGGCTTCACTTCTTCCCATGCCCAGTTCTTGCGCATGAAAGCGGTGTCGATTTCGTTGTCGAAGTGACCGATGTTGCAGACAACGGCACGCTTCTTCAGGGCTTTGAGCATGTTCGAATCGCAAACATTGACGTTGCCGGTGGTGGTCACGATCAGGTCGATCTTGCCCAGCAGTGACTTGTCGATGCTTGCTTCAGTACCGTTGTTGATACCGTCGATGAATGGCGAAACCACTTCGAAACCGTCCATGCAGGCTTGCATGGCGCAGATCGGGTCGACTTCGGAAACCTTGACGATCATGCCTTCCTGACGCAGGGACTGAGCGGAACCCTTGCCCACGTCGCCGTAGCCGATGACCAGCGCTTGCTTGCCGGACAGCAGGTGGTCGGTGCCGCGCTTGATGGCATCGTTCAGGCTGTGACGGCAGCCGTACTTGTTGTCGTTCTTGCTCTTGGTCACCGAGTCGTTGACGTTGATGGCCGGAATTTTCAGCTCGCCCTTGGCCAGCATGTCCAGCAGGCGGTGAACGCCGGTGGTGGTTTCTTCGGTCACGCCGTGGACGCGATCCAGAACCTGCGGGTACTTCTTGTGCAGCAGCTCGGTCAGGTCGCCGCCGTCGTCGAGGATCATGTTGGCGTCCCATGGCTGGCCATCTTTCAGGATGGTCTGCTCCAGGCACCACTCGTACTCTTGTTCGGTTTCGCCTTTCCAGGCGAAAACCGGGATGCCGGCAGCGGCGATGGAAGCGGCGGCCTGGTCCTGAGTCGAGAAAATGTTGCAGGACGACCAGCGTACTTCGGCACCCAGGGCAACCAGGGTTTCGATCAGCACGGCAGTCTGAATGGTCATGTGGATGCAGCCGAGAATCTTCGCGCCCTTGAGCGGTTGCTCTTCGGAGTACTTGCGACGCAGACCCATCAGGGCTGGCATTTCAGATTCAGCGATGATGGTTTCGCGACGGCCCCAGGCAGCCAGGGACATGTCGGCGACTTTGTAATCGGTAAAATCTGCAGGCGTGATAACAGCGCTCATGAAGAGCCTCCATTCGTAATGTATGCGAATGGGCGCCGTTGTGCGTTTAGTGTCGGGCCGATCAAGGCCTGGCAACGCCCCATCCGAGCCTGACAGGTCGAACCTGCTGCAGCGCCCCTCGGACAGGTGGCGGGAAAACGGTATCAAGCGATGATGACCGTTTTGAAACGGTGGCGATTATAGCGGGCTATGCTGATCTTCCAAAGCGTTTCTGTTGGTCAATGTCCGAACGGTAATCGAGACCATAGTCGAAGCTTGATAGAGCTCTAGCCCGGGCTCTGCCATGATGCCAGGCATCAATCGGCAAGATGGTCAGGAGTGAACATGAATTTCCACACCCGCAAATGGGTAAAACCCGAAGACCTCAACCCCAACGGCACGCTGTTCGGCGGTAGCCTGCTGCGCTGGATCGACGAAGAGGCGGCGATCTACGCCATCGTCCAGTTGGGCAACCAGCGTGTGGTCACCAAGTACATTTCCGAAATCAACTTCGTCAGCGCCTCGCGCCAGGGCGACATCATCGAACTGGGCATCACGGCGACCGAATTCGGCCGCACCTCGATCACCCTGACATGCGAAGTGCGCAACAAGATCACCCGCAAAAGCATCCTGACGGTGGAGAGAATGGTCTTCGTCAACCTGGGTGAAGACGGCTTGCCCGCGCCCCATGGCCGAACCGAGATCAAGTACGTCAAAGACCAGTTCAAGGATGATGATGCCGCTCAGTGAGATCGGTGGTGTTCCCATCGCGAGCATGCAATCAAGTTGATGCTCAACCCGCCACATCAAGCGCAGCCGCAACGCGACGCTGGCGATAGATGAAGAACAATGCAGTCAACACGGTCAGCCCGCTGACCAACGCGCCGGTCCACGGCAAGTCCGCCAGGTCCGCGCCGCTGGCCACCACCAGGCCGCCGATCCAGGCTCCGGCGGCGTTGCCGAGGTTGAAGGCGCTCTGGTTCAAGGTCGAACCCAGGTTTGGCGCCTCAATGGCCTGATCGATGATCAGCAGTTGCAGGATCGGGCACAGCGCAAAGGCGAACGTACCCCACAGCACCAGCGTGATCGCTGCCGGAATGGCCGAATGGCTGGTTTGCGTGAACGCCGCCAGCACCACCAGTACCGCCAGCGCCATGCCTACCAGTGAAGGCAGCAAGCGGCTGTCCGCCAGACGACCACCGAGCATGCTGCCGGCGGTCAAGCCAACGCCGAACAACAGCAGCATGATGGTGACACCGTGCGGGCTGACGCCAGTGATGTCCTGCAGGATCGGCGCAATGTAAGTGAACACACTGAACAGGCTGGTCGAGGCCAGCACACTCATGCCCAGCGCCAGCAGTACGTTGGCCTTGCCCAGCACCTTGAACTCGCTGGCCAGGTTGGCTTTATCCATCGCGATGTTCTTCGGCAACCAGACCCATTGCGCAATCGCCGCCAGTACGCCGATCACCGACACCGCCCAGAAGGTCGAGCGCCAACCTGCGTATTGCCCGAGTGCGGTGCCCAGCGGTACGCCGAGCACGTTGGCCAGGGTCAGGCCGGTGAACATCATGGCAATCGCCTGGGCCCGTTTGTTGGGTGCCACCAGCCCGGCGGCGACCACCGAACCGATGCCGAAAAATGCGCCATGGCACAGTGCCGTGATCACGCGCGCGGCCATCAGCGTGGCGTAGTTCGGCGCCAGCGCGCAGAGCATGTTGCCGAGGATGAACATCAGCGTCATGCCCAATAGCGTGGCTTTGCGCGGCATGTTGGCGGTGCCGACGGCGAGGATCGGTGCACCGAACACCACGCCCAGGGCGTAGCCGGTGATCAGCAATCCGGCATCGGGAATGCTCACGCCGAGGTCGCGGGCGACATCGGGCAAAAGACCCATGATGACGAATTCGGTGGTGCCGATGCCGAACGCGGCAACAGCGAGGGCAAGCAAAGCGAGTGGCATGCGCAAGGTCTCTGTCGGTAGTCTTGACGCTGTGATCAGGCATACGCAGGCCGACGACCGTTCTCGAGGAGTGCGGGCCGGGCAGAATTTTTATAGGAATTAGTCTGTGCGCAACTGAGTGCGGCGTGGTCGCTTGCAGTATAAACAGCCACTGACATATGGCGAACCAATTCTCTGCGCGAGTTTTGCAGGATCGTGGAGACAACAAAAGGAGTAGGCCGTGCTTGCGACGGCGTTGGTGTTGGTGGCGGCGCTGTTGCATGCGGCGTGGAATACCCTGATCAAGTTCAGTGCGGAGCGGTTGTTGGTGGTGGCCTGCATGGACAGCGTGGCGCTGCTATTTGTCGCGCTGATGTTGCCATTGCTGAGCGTGCCGCCGCTGGAGATCTGGCCGTGGATCCTGGCATCGGCGGCGTTCGAGTTGCTCTATCGCTATTTGTTGATCCAGGCCTATCGGGTCGGCGACCTCGGGCTGGTTTACCCGTTGATGCGCGGCCTGTCGCCGTTGGTGGTGCTGGCGCTGACGCTGATCTTTGCCGGGGAAGAGCTGACCCACCAACAGATTTTCGGAATCCTGCTGATCCCGTTCGGCATGCTGTGCCTGCTCTGGCAGGGCGGCGGCGGAACGCGCCTTCCATGGTCGATGCTACCGGTGGTGGCGCTGATCGGCCTGTGCATCGGTTGCTACACCTACATCGACGGGCAGGCATTGCGGCGCTGGTCCCATCCACTGGATTACCTGGTCTGGGTCACTCTGCTCAGCGCCTGGCCGTTTCCTCTATTGGCGTTGGTGCGTAAACGACCCGCGTTCTTGCTGTTCTGGCGCGAGCAGTGGCGGCTGGGCCTGGCGGTCGGGTTCTGCGTGTTGTTCAGCTACGCTTTGGTGCTGTGGGCGATGCAGTTGGGTTCGATAGCCGAGGCGGCAGCGTTGCGCGAGATCAGCGTGATTCTGGTGGTGCTGTTTGGCATGCGTTACCTGAAAGAACCGCTTGGCGGGCCACGGTTGCTCGCCTGTAGCCTTGTGATGATCGGCATACTGGTGATGAAGTTTTGATCGCCCGGATGGAATTCAACTCTCCACAACTAGACAACCAGAAGAAAGGACGACGTTATGACGGTGGCTCTGTGGTGCATTTTGATTGCGATTTTACTGCCGTATATGTGTACGTGGATCGCCAAGATCAGTGGCGGGTTCCGGCTGAAAGACAATCATGACCCTCGGGATTTTCTCGACTCTCTGGAAGGCTTGGGCAGGCGGGCACACTCGGCGCAGTTGAATAGTTACGAAGTGACCCCGGCGTTCGCCGCGGCGGTGATCGTAGCGCACCTGGTCGGCAATGCCGAACTGGTAACGGTCAATGTGCTGTCGGTGTTGTTCATTACCAGCCGCCTGCTCTACATCATTTGCTACCTGGCGGACTGGGCGGCGCTGCGGTCGCTGGTGTGGTTCGTGGGGATGGCGTTGATCGTGAGTTTCTTTGTGGTGTCGGTCTGAATCTCGGGTGATGCTGATGGCCTTATCGCGGGCAAGCCCGCTCCCACAGGTTTCTATAGTGAATATGGATTCTGTGTACACCGAAAACCCTGTGGGAGCGGCGGTGCGACGATTCGACTTGCCCGCGATAACTATCTAGCTGGCGATGCTGATTTCAAGGATTAGCCTTCACCGCATCCGCCACCTGCGGCACTTGCGGCAGCGCCGCACCTTTGGGCCAGAGCATCCAGATCTGTCCCTGCTGCTTCATGTCCCCGGCCAATTGCCCGGCCGCATCGCCGGTGCCCCAGAACAGATCCGCCCGGACCTCGCCGGCAATGGCGCCGCCGGTGTCCTGTGCGGCCACCGGGCGAACCAGGGCGGTACCGTCCGGTTTGGTGGTGGACAGCCACAACAGGCTGCCCAGCGGAATGACCTTGCGATCCACTGCCGCGCTGTAACCGGCGGTCAGCGGTACGTTCAGCGAGCCGCGGGGGCCTTCGTTGCTGTCCGGGTTACGGGTGAAGAACACGTAGCTGGGGTTGCTGCCGAGCAGTTCGGGAATCCGCGACGGATTGGCCTTGGCCCAGGTGCTGATGGCGCCCATGGTCACGTCTTCTTTTTTCAACTCGCCCTGTTCCACCAGCCAGCGGCCGATCGGTCGATACGGATGGCCGTTCTGATCGGCGTAAGCAATGCGCAACTGGCGGCCATTGTCGAGCTGGATACGACCCGAACCCTGGATTTGCAGGAACTGCAGGTTCATCGGATCGGTCAGCCAGGCCACGACCGGCGCCTTGACCCCTTTGCTATCAATGGTTGCCGCATCGTCGTACGGCTTGAGCACGCGACCTTCGAGCCGACCGCGCAGGCGTTTGCCCTTGAGTTCCGGGTAAATGCTGTCGAGGGCGACGATGATCATGTCTTCGGGGACGCCATAGACCGGGACATTGGCAGCGCCGGTCTGGGTCAGGCTCCCGGGATAGACCGGTTCGTAGTAGCCGGTGATCAGACCGCTGGGGTTGTCGTTGGCGGCGCGCAAGCCATAGACATCGAGGTTCTGTTTGAGAAAACCGCGAATGTCGCTGGCGGTTTGCGGCACGTTGGCAGCCGCTGCGCAGGTGCCACCCCAGACCGGGTCGGCCTTGAGTCGGGTGCAGGCGCTACGCCATGAGCCGAAGCCGGCGACCAGGTCGATGTCGGACACCGTCGGCAGCGCTTCCCATGTGGCACTGGAATAGGTCGCCAGAGCATGGGTCTTCGGTTGTTGGTTGTCGCCACCGGTGCAGCCTGCGAGCAGGGCCACCATCGGCAGGGTCCAGGCCAGACTGTGACGCCATGCCTTGATACGGCTGTTCATGGAGTGATTCCTTTGCCGGTTGCTTGAGTGCTCCATGCGCTCAAGCAACCCTTATTGATAATAGGGCTATTGGTCTTTGCCGATGACGCGAGGATACTGGCCGCCGTTTCCCGTGACCTGAAGCCACCATGACTCTTAAAAGACTTTCTGTTGTATTGCTGGCCTGCCTGACGTTGTCCGCTTGTGGCGGAGTCGACCCCAACTCGCCGCTCGGCCAGCGCAAGGCCATTTTCAAGCAAATGCTCAAGACTGGCGAAGACCTGGGCGGCATGCTGCGTGGGCGCATTGCGTTCGATGGCCCGAAGTTCGCCGAGGGCTCGGTGAAACTCGATGCGCTGTCCCGTGAGCCGTGGCAACACTTTCCGCAGGTCCGCGAAGAAGATCACACCAGCGCCAAGAGCGATGTCTGGGAGCAGCAGGCGCGCTTCCAGGCCATGGCCCGTGACCTTGAATCCGCCACCGGTGAATTGGTGATCGCCAGCCAGGTTCAACCCTACAAGGCCAGTAACCTGGGGCCGTCGGTGCAGAAAGTCGAAGATGCTTGCAGTGCTTGTCATAAGGCGTTTCGGGATCATTGACCCAGCGGTGCCCGGTCTGGCGTCTTCGCGAGCAGGCTCGCTCCCACAGGTGAGCGCATGACCCTGTGGGAGCGAGCTTGCTCGCGAAGACTGCTTCGGCAACACCAAAGATCTTTGCTCGTTATCTGTTCTTATTTATCCAGCTCATCGAGTGCGTCCTGCAATTCCTTGCGGGCATCGGCAAGTTTGTCTTTGCGCTTGTTGATCTTGTCAGAGTCGCCTTTGCTCATGGCCTTGTCGAGGTCCGCCTGACGCTTGCTGACCTCGTGCCTGGCGTCAAGCACCTTGTTTTCCCGTTCCTTCTTCAGTGAGGCATCGGTGCAGTTCGCCTCGACTTCGCTCAGGGCTTTTTCCAGGCCGGCCTGCTGGTCGGCGTTGCCGTGGACCTTGGCCAATTCGATCTGGTTGACGATACCTTGCTTCCTGGCCGCGCAACCGGTCAGCCCCGGCGCTTCCTCGTCCGCCATCAACGGAGTGGCCAGCACGCTGCAAAGGGCCAACAGGACGAGCGGTGAAAGAAATTTCATAAAAGCTCCATGTAAGAAGACAGGCGGGCCGGTGTGGCAATGGCTTGTTGGAGCCCTGCGGTCCCCTGGGGTTCCCGCTGGGCGCAAGGCTGACCGCTAAAAGCCGTCAATCCCCGCATCACGTAACGTTTCACTCAAGGCCAGGACCTGCGGATCGCGGAAAAAAGCGTTCAGTTGCGCCGCGCGTCCCGGACCGATACCGGTCTCGGCCCGCCATTGTTCGATGTCTCGCTGCGCCAGTGCCTGCCATGAATTGCCGAGGTGCACCTGACCTGTCGGCGGTAATCCCAGGGCTTTCAGCCAGTGCGCGAACGGGCGTTGCCGGGCCCGGTTGAAGCTGTCTGCGAGGCGAACCGCGCTGCGCTCGCCGAAACCGTCAATGGTAGCAAGCTCTTGAGCATCGAGGGGCAACCAATCCAGCAGACCGTTCAGGCGACCTGTTGCAAGAAGTTTTTCCCAAGTGCCCGGACCCACATTGGGCAGCGCGAGACCCTGTTTGCTGCTGAGCCAGGTCAGGCGCGCGAGAAACTGGCTCTCACAGCCCGGAGTCGGTCGCCAGCAACTCAATGAATTAAAGTCCTCTGCCAGCGGCACGTTCAATTCGGCGCGTGCGCTGCTGCGCAATACAACGCTATCGAGCCTGGGAATGGTCAGCCCGGCCAGGCTGATGGCGACCTGGTCACCCGGACGTATGTCCAGCGCCTGCCAGCGTTGCAACGACCCGACGCTGACGAGTTTGATCTGCCGGTCATCGAGCTTCACCGGGGTCAGTTCAAGTACCGGAGTGATCCGCCCGGTCCGGCCGATTTTGAAGTGAACCTGGCGGACTTCGGCCAGTGCCTGGGCGAAGGGGTATTTCCAGGCGATGGCCCAGTAAGGTGACCTGGCCTGCCAGCGTTCGGCGGCCGGGCGTTGGTTCTGGCGCAGGACAATGCCGTCGCTGGCAAAGGGCAGGGGGGAGCGATACCAGTGTTCGCGCCAGCGTTCGGCATCGATGACGGAGGTGACTGGCTGGCTGTATGCCGTGGTACTCGGGAAGCCCAGCGCAGTCAGCGCCGCGGCACGCGCGGGCACGCTCGCCGGCCCTTGGGGCCAGTCCCAGACAAACAAGTCGATGTTGGCGGCCTGTTCGGCGCTCAAGACCTTGCGCGCCATCAGGCCGGCCACCGAGCCACGGGCATTGAGGCTACCGGCCCGGGCCTGCACATGATCGGTCAGGCGCCAATACAGTTCGCCTTGCACGATCAAGTCCCGGGCTTGCGATAGCCGTTGCGGGATGGCCTGAATCTGCCGTGCAGGAACCGTCCAGTCCTGACCGCTCTGGCCGTCACCACGGCTGACTGCCTGGGCCAACAGGCCGTTACGGTAAACCAGGGTCACCGCCACTCCATCGATTTTAGGCTGGACCCAGACGTCCACCCGGCCACGCAGCCAGTTTTCCACGGCGGGCCGATCGTGCAGTTTGTCCAGGCCGGTGTGGGCGATGGGGTGGGGCAGTGTGCCGCGTGCAGTGCGCAAGGGGTCTGCGGACGGGCTCAGATTGAAGCAGTGGCGCCATTGGGTGAGTCGTACGCGGGACTGGTCGTAGAGTTCATCGGCTACCAGTGAGCGTCCCTGGCGGTGATAGCTGTCGTCCCAGAAGTCGATCTGCTGTTGCAGTTTGTTGACTTCGTTCAGGGCGCGTTCGGATGGCCAGTCCGGGCACTCGGTGGCATTGGCGGTCAGGTGGGCAAAGGTCAGTAGAAAGGCGAGAAACAGGCGCAGGTCGGGAAGCATCTTGAGCGTCCTTGCTCGGTGAGGTGTGTGAAGGCTAGGTCAGTATCAGTTGGCATAGCGAGGGGGTGTTTTGCCGGGTATTTCCGGTGGATGTGCTGGCCTCATCGCGAGCAAGCTCGCTCCCACAGTTGACGGTGGTGTTCACAAATCATCTGACCAACTCATAACCCTGTGGGAGCGGCGGTGCGACGATTCGACTTGCCCGCGATAGTCGCAACACGGTGTAAAGCGAATGGCAATAAAAAGCCCCGCAAGGCGCGAACCATGCGGGGCTTCGGGTGTTGCGGGGAAATCTTACAGGCCGGCAGCGGAACGCAGAGCGTCGGCGCGGTCGGTTTTTTCCCAGGTGAACGTGGTGAAGGTGTCGTTACCAACGGTCTTGGTTGCCGGGGTGCGACCGAAGTGGCCGTACGCAGCGGTTTCCTGATACATCGGGTGCAGCAGGTCGAGCATGGTGGTGATCGCGTATGGACGCAGGTCGAACACTTCGCGGACCAGTTTGACGATCTTGTCATCGCTGATCTTGCCGGTGCCGAAGGTGTTCAGCGAGATCGAAGTCGGCTGGGCAACGCCGATGGCGTAGGAAACCTGAATTTCGCAACGCTCGGCCAGGCCGGCAGCAACGATGTTCTTGGCCACGTAACGACCGGCGTAGGCTGCCGAACGGTCAACCTTCGATGGATCTTTACCGGAGAACGCGCCGCCACCGTGACGGGCCATGCCGCCGTAGCTGTCGACGATGATCTTGCGACCGGTCAGGCCGCAGTCACCCACCGGGCCGCCGATGATGAACTGGCCGGTCGGGTTGATGTGGAACTGGGTGTCCTTGCTCAGCAGTTCGGCAGGCAGCACGTGCTTGACGATCAGCTCCATCACGCCTTCGCGCAGGTCGTTGTACGACACTTCAGGGTTGTGCTGGGTCGACAGGACAACGGCGTCGATGCCGACAACCTTGCCGTTTTCGTAGCGGCAGGTCACTTGCGACTTGGCGTCCGGACGCAGCCAAGGCAGCAGGCCGGATTTGCGGGCTTCGGCCTGGCGCTGCACCAGCTGGTGCGAGAAGGTGATCGGTGCTGGCATCAGCACGTCGGTTTCGTTGCTGGCGTAGCCGAACATCAGGCCCTGGTCGCCGGCACCCTGATCTTCAGGCTTGGCACGGTCGACACCCTGGTTGATGTCAGGGGACTGCTTGCCGATGATGTTCATCACGCCGCAGGTCGCACCGTCGAAGCCGACGTTGGAGCTGGTGTAGCCGATGTCGGTGATCACGTCACGAACGATCTGTTCCAGGTCGACCCAGGCCGAGGTGGTGACTTCGCCGGCGATGATCGCCACGCCCGTTTTCACCAGAGTCTCGCACGCCACACGGGCGAACTTGTCTTCAGCAATGATGGCGTCCAGCACCGCATCAGAAATCTGGTCGGCGATTTTGTCCGGATGCCCTTCAGACACGGACTCGGAGGTGAAAAGGGAGTATTCGCTCATCTCGATGTTTTCCTGAATTTACCGATGGTGAGTGTCGCCAGCCGGTCGCTGAAAATGGCGGACCTGGATCTGGAAACCATTGCGTAAGCCTACATAGAGGCTTTCCCCGGGAGCGAGTCCCGCAGCGGTGGCCCAACGGGCCAAATCGTCCTGTTCAAACCCCAGCCAGAGATCACCGCAGGCCTCCCTGGCCCAACTCTGGTTGTGGCTACATAACTCTGTCACTAACAGGCTACCGCCTGGTTGCAGCAAGTGGGCCATGTGCTTGAGCGCATCGGCCGGTGCGGCAAAATGGTGCAGCACCATGTTCAGTACCACGCAATCGGCCTTGAGGCTGACGCCGTTCAATGCATCGGCCAGTTGCAGGCTAACGTTAGTCAGTTTGTCGCGTTCGCAGACCTGGCGCGCCAGTTCGAGCATCGCGGTGCTGTTATCCAGCGCCGTGACTTGCGAGAAGCGGCGCGCCAGTTCCGGCAGGAATGCGCCATCGCCGGGGCCGACTTCAATGGCCGTGGCGTCTTTGTCGAAGCTCAACTTGTCGAGCAGGGCCACCACGCTTTCGCGGTATTGCGGCAGGCCGGCGATCAAGTCTTGCTGGGCGCGAAACTTTTCCGCAACCCGTGAGAAAAAGTCCTGGCTGGCGGCCGCGCGTTGCCCATGGACCTGGGCGATGCGCGACTGTACGTCGGTTGGCAGCGTCAGGTTGTCCACTTCTTCGAGCAGGGCTGCGTGCAGTTTGCCGCCCGGCAGTTCGGTGTGGGGCAGGGCGCGACGGTAGAAAATCGCGTTGCCTTCGCGGCGCGTCGCCACCAGGCCGGCCTGGGCCAGTACCTTGAGGTGGTGGCTCATGCCTGACTGGCCGATGCCGAAGATCTGCGCCAGTTCCAGCACACCGAACGAGTCGTTGGCCAGTGCGCGCAAAACATTCAAACGCAGGGGATCACCGCCAGCCTTGCACAAGGCCGCCAGCTCATCGCAATCGTCATGTTGAATGGAGGGCACACGTAAATTCATAAGGCCGGCAGTCTAGTCACGGGTCGAAGGCATCGCAAGAGCAATATCAAAAAGTTTTGATATTGCTCGATGGATGGCACTTCTTGGCGTTAGGTTCAGTCAACAAAGCCAGAGCAGAAAGGTTTCATCACGTTAATACGTCGTTATCCTTTGGAAAAACGCCTCCAGATGACTATCTGTCATTGCCCCGAGGCGGCCCGGTGAGGGAAAATGCTCGCCTTTTTTCCGTTTCGATTTACTCACTCTTGTTTCAGAATCCCAGGAGAACAGCGATGCCTAGCCGTCGTGAGCGTGCCAACGCCATTCGTGCCCTCAGCATGGATGCCGTGCAAAAAGCCAACAGCGGCCATCCCGGTGCCCCTATGGGTATGGCAGATATCGCCGAGGTACTTTGGCGCGACTACCTCAAGCACAACCCGAGCAATCCATCATTCGCCGACCGTGACCGCTTCGTACTGTCCAACGGCCATGGCTCGATGCTGATCTACTCGCTGCTGCACCTGACCGGCTATGACCTGTCGATCGATGATCTGAAGCAGTTCCGCCAACTGCACAGCCGTACCCCGGGCCACCCGGAACTCGGCTACACCCCGGGCGTTGAAACCACCACCGGTCCACTGGGTCAGGGCCTGGCCAACGCCGTGGGTTTTGCCCTGGCTGAGAAAGTCATGGCAGCGCAGTTCAACCGTCCTGGCCACAACATTGTCGACCACCACACCTATGTTTTCCTGGGTGATGGCTGCATGATGGAAGGCATTTCCCACGAAGTCGCTTCCCTGGCCGGTACCCTGGGCCTGGGCAAACTGATCGCCTTCTACGATGACAACGGCATTTCCATCGATGGCGAAGTCGAAGGCTGGTTCACCGACGACACGCCGAAGCGCTTTGAGTCCTACAACTGGCAAGTGATCCGCAATGTCGACGGTCACGACCCGGAAGAGATCAAGACGGCGATCGACACTGCGCGCAAAAGCGAGCAGCCAACCCTGATCTGCTGCAAGACCACCATCGGTTTCGGTTCACCGAACAAGCAAGGCAAGGAAGATTGCCACGGCGCCCCGCTGGGTGACGCGGAAATCGCCCTGACCCGTGCGGCGCTGAAATGGAATCACGGCCCGTTCGAAATCCCGGCCGACATCTACGCCGAGTGGGACGCCAAGGAAACCGGTTGCGCCGTGGAAGCCGAGTGGGATCAGCGTTTCGCTGCCTACTCTGCCGCTTTCCCGACCGAAGCCAACGAATTGGTGCGTCGTCTGAGCGGTGACCTGCCAGCCGACTTCGCCGAGAAGGCCGATGCCTACATCGCCGAAGTGGCGGCCAAGGGCGAAACCATTGCCAGCCGTAAAGCCAGCCAGAACGCCCTGAACGCGTTCGGCCCGCTGCTGCCCGAGTTCCTTGGCGGCTCGGCTGACCTGGCCGGTTCCAACCTGACCCTGTGGAAAGGTTGTAAAGGCGTCACCGCTGAAGACGCCAGCGGCAACTACATGTACTACGGCGTGCGCGAATTCGGCATGACCGCGATCATGAACGGCGTAGCCCTGCACGGCGGCCTGGTGCCTTACGGCGCAACCTTCCTGATGTTCATGGAATACGCCCGTAACGCGGTACGCATGTCGGCCCTGATGAAGCAGCGCGTGATCCACGTCTACACCCACGACTCCATCGGCCTGGGCGAAGACGGCCCGACTCACCAGCCAATCGAGCAACTGGCCAGCCTGCGCTGCACGCCGAACCTCGATACCTGGCGTCCAGCCGACGCCGTTGAATCGGCGGTGAGCTGGAAGTACGCACTGGAGCGCAAGGACGGTCCTTCGGCTCTGATCTTCTCCCGTCAGAACCTGCAGCACCAGACCCGCAGCGCCCTGCAGATCGCCGACATCAGCCGTGGCGGCTACGTGTTGAAGGACTGCTCTGGCGAGCCTGAGCTGATCCTGATCGCCACCGGTTCGGAAGTCGGTCTGGCCGTTCAGGCCTTCGACAAACTGACCGAACAAGGCCGCAAGGTGCGCGTGGTTTCCATGCCGTGCACCAGCGTGTTCGATGCCCAGGACGCCGGCTACAAGCAAGCGGTCCTGCCGTTGCAGGTCAGTGCCCGTATCGCCATCGAGGCTTCCCATGCCGACTACTGGTACAAGTACGTGGGCCTGGAAGGCCGCGTGATCGGCATGACCACCTACGGCGAGTCGGCGCCTGCGCCAGCCTTGTTCGAAGAGTTCGGCTTCACCCTGGAAAACATCCTGGGTCAGGCTGAAGAGCTGCTGGAAGACTAAGTCCGACAGTTGTGTTGTCTGGTCTGACGCCATCGCGGGCAAGCCCGCTCCCACAAGGACGGTGAGTACCCTGTGGGAGCGGGCTTGCCCGCGATAGCGGTCGATCAGGCGACGCTGCACTAACGGATTCACCACGGTAATCGAGAACCCCATGCCTCAACCGCGTCCCTACAAAGTTGCACTCAACGGCTACGGCCGGATTGGTCGTTGCGTCTTGCGTGCGTTGTTCGAGCGAGGCGACAAGGCCGGGTTCGAGATTGTCGCGATCAACGATCTGGCCGACATGGCCAGCATCGAATACCTGACACGCTTCGACTCCACCCACGGGCGTTTTCCCGGCGAAGTGAAGGTCGACGGCGATTGTCTGCATATCAATGGCGACTGCGTGAAGGTCCTGCGCAGCGCCACCCCCGAAGGCATCGATTGGGCGTCTCTGGGCGTCGATCTGGTGCTGGAGTGCTCCGGCGCTTACCACACCCGCGAAGATGGCCAGCGTTTTATCGATGCCGGCGCCCCGCGTGTGCTGTTTTCCCAGCCGATGGCCAGCGAGACGGACGTCGACGCGACCATCGTCTATGGCGTGAACCAGGATTGCCTGACCGGCGACGAACTGCTGGTGTCCAACGCGTCTTGCACCACCAACTGCGGCGTGCCGCTGTTGCGCCTGCTGAATCAGGCCATTGGCCTGGATTACGTGTCGATCACCACCATTCACTCGGCCATGAACGATCAGCCGGTCATCGATGCCTATCACCACGAAGACCTGCGCCGCACCCGTTCGGCGTTCCAGTCGGTGATTCCAGTGTCCACCGGTCTGGCGCGTGGTATCGAACGCCTGTTGCCGGAACTTGCCGGACGAATTCAGGCCAAAGCCGTGCGGGTGCCAACGGTCAACGTGTCCTGCCTCGATATCACGATGCAGACCGCTACCGCGACCGATGCCACCGAGGTTAACCGGATCCTGCGCGAAGCCGCCACCAGCGGCCCGCTCAAAGGCCTTCTGGCCTATACCGAGCTACCCCACGCAAGCTGTGATTTCAACCATGACCCACATTCGGCGATCGTCGATGCCAGTCAGACCCGCGTTTCCGGCCCACGGCTGGTGAACATCCTGGCCTGGTTCGACAACGAATGGGGTTTTGCCAACCGAATGCTGGACGTTGCAGAACACTATCTGCAATCAGCAATTTCAAAAAAACCGTAGGAAGTGCGACCCATGACCGTGTTGAAGATGTCCGACCTCGATCTGCAAGGTAAGCGCGTATTGATCCGCGAAGACCTCAACGTCCCAGTCAAGGACGGTGTTGTCACCAGCGATGCGCGTATCCTGGCCTCGCTGCCGACCATCAAGCTGGCCCTGGAAAAAGGCGCGGCCGTGATGGTCTGCTCGCACCTTGGCCGTCCGACCGAAGGCGAGTTCTCGGCCGAGAACAGCCTCAAGCCAGTCGCCGACTACCTGAGCCGTGCCCTGGGCCGTGAAGTGCCGCTGGTGGCCGATTACCTGGACGGCGTCGACGTCAAGGCCGGCGACATCGTGCTGTTCGAAAACGTGCGTTTCAACAAAGGCGAGAAAAAGAACGCTGACGAACTGGCCCGGCAATACGCTGCCCTGTGCGACGTGTTCGTGATGGACGCTTTCGGCACCGCTCACCGTGCCGAGGGTTCGACCCACGGCGTGGCCAAGTTCGCCAAAGTCGCTGCTGCCGGCCCGCTGCTGGCCGCTGAACTGGACGCACTGGGCAAAGCCCTGGGCGCCCCGGCCCAGCCGATGGCGGCCATCGTCGCCGGCTCCAAGGTGTCGACCAAGCTCGATGTACTCAACAGCCTGAGCCAGATCTGCAACCAGTTGATCGTTGGTGGCGGCATCGCCAACACCTTCCTGGCCGCTGCCGGTCATCCAGTCGGCAAGTCGCTGTACGAGCCGGATCTGCTGGATACCGCTCGCGCCATCGCCGCCAAAGTCAGCGTGCCGTTGCCAGTGGACGTGGTGGTTGCCAAGGAATTCGCTGAAAGCGCCGCTGCGACCGTCAAGCTGATCGCTGACGTCGCTGCCGACGACATGATCCTGGACATCGGCCCGCAGACCGCGGCGAATTTCGCCGAGCTGCTGAAGTCGTCCAAGACTATCCTGTGGAACGGCCCGGTCGGCGTGTTCGAGTTCGATCAGTTCGGTAATGGCACCAAAGTGCTGGCCCAGGCCATCGCAGACAGCGCGGCGTTCTCCATTGCCGGCGGTGGCGACACCCTGGCTGCCATCGACAAGTATGGCGTGGCCGAGCAGATCTCCTACATTTCTACCGGTGGTGGCGCGTTCCTCGAATTCGTCGAAGGCAAGGTTCTACCAGCCGTTGAAGTCCTGGAAAGCCGGGCCAAGGCCTGAGGGTCGCCCGTTAGACCAGGCAAGGGAGTGTTTACATGGTCAAGACGTTAGCGCTGTTGATCGTCGCGGGTTCACTGGTGGCGTGCGGGAGTAACCCGAAGGCCACGCCGGAACCTGCGCCGTCCGAGTCGGAAAAAGGCTGCTACCAGGCTGACTGGCAGGCCGAAACCAACCCGGTGCTCAACAAGCGCGCAGGTCCCGAGGGTCTGGACAAATACGAGACCCAGGCACCCGCCAAGGAACATGGCTGCCCTTGACGGGTCAGACTCTTTACTCAGGGCTGGCAGCGTGCGCCGTCAGCCGAGGGACACGGATGAAAGGTTTTATCGCAGTTGCGGCATTGGCGTTGTTGGCCGGTTGTGCTCAGTTGAACCTGTTCCATTCGTCCGCGCCTGTGGATAACTGGACCACCTGGACCTGCGACAGCCAGGCCAAAGTGCTGTGGCGCTACACCGACGACAGCCGCAGGGAAGTCGACGTGCGCCTGGGCGGTGCCGATCAGGTCTACCGCCTGAAGCAGGAACCGGGTGCATCGGGTTCGCTGTACAGCAATGACATGCTGGCGTTTCACATAAAAGGTGAGGAAGGCCTGGTTTACTGGGTCGCCACCAATGATTTGATCGGCCGCGGTTGCAAGGCTGAATAACACGATTCATTTGATGTACAGAGATTCAATTGTGGGAGCGAGCTTGCTCGCGATAGCGGTATCACAGTCACATCAATGCTGAATGTGCCGCCCCCATCGCGAGCAAGCTCGCTCCCACAGGGTTTCTGTGTCGTATTTAAGATTTTGGTAACACCCGAATCCGCAGCCCGGGCCAACCCCCGATCTGCAATAACTTGAATAGCCGCCGCCGCTACGGCAGGCTGGCACGATTAACGACCCTCAACCGGGAGAGATATACACAATGGCACTTATCAGCATGCGCCAGATGCTGGACCACGCAGCCGAGTTCGGCTACGGCGTTCCAGCCTTCAACGTCAACAACCTTGAGCAGATGCGCGCCATCATGGAAGCCGCTGACAAGACTGACTCCCCGGTGATCGTCCAGGCTTCGGCCGGTGCTCGCAAATACGCCGGCGCACCGTTCCTGCGTCACCTGATCCTGGCAGCCATCGAAGAGTTCCCGCACATCCCGGTGTGCATGCACCAGGACCACGGCACCAGCCCTGACGTCTGCCAGCGCTCCATTCAACTGGGCTTCAGCTCGGTGATGATGGACGGTTCCCTGGGCGAAGACGGCAAGACCCCGACCGACTACGACTACAACGTGCGTGTGACCCAACAAACCGTGGCCATGGCTCACGCCTGCGGCGTTTCGGTAGAAGGCGAGCTGGGCTGCCTGGGTTCGCTGGAAACCGGCATGGCCGGTGAGGAAGACGGTATCGGCGCCGAAGGCGTTCTGGATCACAGCCAGATGCTGACCGACCCGGAAGAAGCCGCTGACTTCGTAAAACGCACTCAGGTTGATGCCCTGGCCATCGCTATCGGCACCAGCCACGGCGCCTACAAGTTCACCAAGCCGCCTACCGGCGACGTGCTGGCCATCGACCGCATCAAGGAAATCCACAAGCGCATTCCGAACACTCACCTGGTGATGCACGGTTCGTCTTCGGTTCCGCAAGAATGGCTGGCGATCATCAACCAGTACGGCGGCGACATAAAGGAAACCTACGGCGTACCGGTTGAAGAAATCGTCGAAGGTATCAAGCACGGCGTGCGCAAGGTCAACATCGACACCGACCTGCGCCTGGCATCCACTGGCGCAATGCGTCGCCTGATGGCCACCAACCCGAGCGAGTTCGACCCGCGTAAATTCTTCGGCGCCACCGTGACCGCCATGCGCGATGTGTGCATCGCTCGCTACGAAGCCTTCGGTACTGCCGGCAACGCTTCGAAGATCAAGGCGATCTCGTTGGAAGGGATGTATCAGCGTTACCTGAAGGGTGAGTTGAACGCCAAGGTCAACTAAGACCGTCAGCGTTTTAGTCGCATGAAAAACCCGCAGAAATGCGGGTTTTTTGTGAGCGCAAGATCAAAAGATCGTCCGAAGGCTGCGATCGTTTCAACGGTAAATACTATTGATTGTGATCGATATCCAGATGGCTGAACGTCACTTCCCCGCCTTCAGTGGTGTACCCCGTGTTGTCCTGTACATAAACCCCAGCCTTGAAGTACAGCGGCTTATCACGCCACATCGTGCTGATATCGGTATTCCACTGATAGCCCGCCGCACTGATGCCCAATGCACCGCCGGGGCTGAGGTGGATGAGGTAGGAGAATTCCTGATTGAGTTTCACGCCGGTGGCGATGGTGATGACTCGGGGGGTGTCGTCGGGGTGCATGCGGACCTTGGCGACGATATTGCCGGTGGCTGTACTGGTTTTGTATTGGTATTCGACCTTCACCAGAGGTTTCTGGCTCTGAAAGGTATGGATCTGGCCGATGACGATCTTCCCGGAACTGGGCACCTGATTCACTGCCAGCGTGGCATGTAACAAATTGTCGGCATCCGGGTAATACCAGTTGTGCAACGTGCCATTGCTGTAGGTTTCACGCAATTCAGTGCGCGGATAAATCGCGTTTTCGGTACGGGAACCGGTCACGGGCGTCCAGAAAAACAATGTGCCGGTGTCGGAATGGAAGTATTGATCCTTGAAACCATCCACCAGCTTGGCGGTTTCGACGGTGTACGGCGGGCTGCCGACGGGGACGCTGAGGTTCCAGGTTGCGAGATCGATCATGTCGGTTCATCCGCTCGATTCATGCTGCACAGGTGTGCCAGAAGCTCTAGGCCGCACCTTTGGGGCAGCCTTTATAAGCGTAGCGGGATATTTTGTTAACGCTCGTCGGACGGGTGGTTGACGTCAACATCCTGTCGGAATGCCATCTATCCCGGTTTCATGAGTCTGAACCATCGACCGTTAGTCGGTAAAAAGACACAATGATGAGTGATGGCTCACTGACACCTTCTGCTTTTGCAGAACCGGGTCTAGAGTGATGGCACAGTATTTGTCCGGTTTTCACGAGAAGCCGGTCTGACGCCCCGCAATTAGAGAAGCAGCATGGAATGCGCGCAACCCACGCCAGTAGAAGGCGGCTCAACCCTTTTAGTCGTCGATGATTACCCTGAAAACCTGATCAGCATGCGCGCGTTGTTACAGCGCCAGGGCTGGCGGGTCATGACTGCCGCCTCGGGCTTCGAGGCCCTCGGCGTGTTGCTTGAACACGATATCGACCTGGTGCTGCTGGACGTGCGGATGCCGGGCATGGACGGCTATGAAGTGGCGCGCCTGATGCGCGGTAGCCAGCGGACCCGTCTCACGCCGATCATTTTCCTGACCGCCAACGAACAGTCCCAGGACGCGGTGATCAAGGGCTATGCCAGTGGTGCGGTGGATTACCTGTTCAAGCCGTTCGACCCACAGATCTTCACGCCCAAGGTCCAGGCGTTGCTCGAACACCAGCGTAACCGCCGGGCTTTGCAGCGTCTGAGTCATGATCTGGAATCCGCTCGTGCCTTTAATGCGTCGGTGCTGGACAACGCTGCCGAAGGCATTCTGGTATTGGGTGAGGACGGTCTGATTCGTTTTGCCAATCCGGCGATGTCACGGCTGCTCAATGCCACGGTGCAGGAACTGCAAGGCAAGGAGTTTCTGGACTACCTGCAAAAACCGCATATCCCGATCTGGGCCGATTCCGAGTTGCTGGCCGGATATAAACGCGGAGAAACCCTGCGCCTGCACGATGCCCTGCTACGTACGGCACCCGGCCAGCAGGTGCCGGTGGCCTTGTCCTGCGCGCCGTTGCCTGCCGAGCAGCATGCGATGGTGGTCACCGTGCTGGACATGTCGGTGGTGCGCCATCTGCATAAGCAACTGGAATTTCAGGCGGTCACCGATCCGCTGACCGGATTGCTCAACCGCCGGGGTTTCTACCAGACCGTAGAGAACCTGCTGTTGCGCGGTGAGCACTCCGACAGTTCCTGGGTCTTGATGTACCTGGACCTCGACGGCTTCAAGCGCGTCAATGATTCGCTCGGGCACGATGCCGGCGATCGGGTGCTGCGCTGGGTCTGCGAACAGTTGAAGGCTTGCCTGCGGCCCTTCGACATTCTGGCGCGGATGGGCGGTGACGAATTCACCGCGCTGCTGGATCTGGAGTTCCCCGAGCAAGCGGCGAAGATTGCCGAGAAACTCATCGAGCGAGTGTCGATCTGTCAGCAGATCGATGGCCTCGATATCGCCTTGGGTGCCAGTATCGGCATCGCCACGTTCCCGGATTGTGGTGCCAATCTCGACGGGATGCTGCGGGCGGCCGACATTGCCATGTACGAAGCCAAGCGTGCCGGTCGCCAGCAATATCGCTTCTACGATCACGAAATGAACGGCCGGGCGCGCTCGCGGCTGATGCTGGAAGAAAGTGTGCGAACCGCCATTGAGAATCGGGATTTCAATCTGGTGTATCAGCCTCAGGTGGCGATTGCCGACGGGCGGATCCGTGGCTTCGAGGCCTTGTTGCGCTGGCAGCATCCGAGCGTTGGCGATGTACCCCCGGGGCTGTTTTTGCCATTGCTGGAGGAGGCGCGGCTGATCAGTCGTCTGGGCAGCTGGATCTACCATCGCAGCGCCGGGCAGCGCAAAGCCTGGGAGTCCCTGTTTACCGAGGACCTGGTGCTCGGCGTCAGTTTGAGCAGTACGCAGTTCGGCATGCCCAACCTGGTCACTGAGTTGCGTCAGGTGCTTGAGCGCCATGGCTTGCAACCGCGTTATCTAGAAGTCGAGGTCACGGAAGAGGCCTTGATGCACAACCCCGAAGAAACCCGCAAGCAATTGCGCCTGCTGCACAATCTGGGCGTACGGGTGGCACTGGATGACTTCGGGGCCGGACCGTGCGCCCTGTCGCACTTGCGCGACCTGGATCTGGATACCCTCAAGCTCGACCGGCATTTGATCGCCCGGTTGCCGGAGTCGGCAAGGGATGCGGCGCTGGTACGCAGTGTCATCGAGCTGTGCAAGCAGTTCGGGATGCTGGTGATCGCCGAAGGGGTGGAAACCGTCGCGCAGTATGAATGGCTGCAGGCCAACGGATGTGAATATGTGCAAGGCTTTCTGGTGGCCCGGCCGATGATGGCCGAAGACACCGGGGTCTTTGTCCAGCCGTTTGACTGGAGCGCGCTGCCCCGCTGAATTCGCTACACTGGCGACCTTTTAGTGACGTGTATTGCCGCCCCGATGACCGTGTTGAAATATCTCCAGGCTTATCCCGCTACCTTGCAGGATCAGGTGCGCCAGCTGATCGCCGACGGTCGGCTGGGCGATTACCTGAGCCAGCGTTACCCGGAAAAGCACGGGGTGCAGAGCGACAAGGCGCTATACACCTTTGCCCTGGACCTCAAGCAGGAGTACCTGCGTAATGCTCCGGCAATTGACAAGGTGCTGTTCGACAACCGTCTGGACCTGACTCATCGCGCGCTCGGCCTGCACACCACGATCTCCAGGGTGCAGGGTGGCAAGCTCAAGGCCAAGAAGGAAATCCGCATCGCTTCGCTGTTCAAGGAAGCGCCTTGCGAGTTCCTGAAAATGATCGTGGTGCATGAGTTGGCGCACTTCAAGGAGTCGGACCACAACAAGGCCTTCTACAAACTGTGCGAGCACATGCTGCCGGGTTATCACCAGGTGGAATTCGATGTGCGGGTATATCTGACGTGGCGGGATCTGTAGGAGCTGCCGCAGGCTGCGATCTTTTGAGGAGCATTGGATGGACGTGAGCAAGACCAAGAGCAGCTTCTACCGCCGGTTGTACGTGGCGTACCTGATCGACAGCGGGCTGGCCAGCAGTGTCCCGGCGCTGACCGAGGTCACCGGCATGCCCCGGCGCACGGCGCAGGACACCATCGCGGCGCTGGCGGATCTGGATATTGTCTGTGAATTCGAGCAGGAAGAGGGTGCGCGCAACCATGCGGGGCGCTATCGGATTCGCGAGTGGGGTGCGATCGATCGCGGGTGGATCGAGCGTAATCTGCGGCAGATCAAGGCGGTGTTGGAGTATCCCTGACTCCAGCGGTGACTGAACTGACGCCATCGCGAGCAAGCTCGCTCCCACAGTTGATTGGAGTTGTGAACACAGTTCAGTGTGGGAGCGGGCTTGCCCGCGATGGGGCCTTCAAGGACGACGCATGCCAATGTGTGGAATGCCATCTTCGATAAACTCCTCGCCCGTCACGACAAACCCGTACCGCCCGTAATACCCCTGCAAATGCGTCTGGGCCGAGAGGTAGATCGGCGTTTGCGGCCAGCGTTCTTCAATCTGCTTCAACGCCTGGTCCATCAACTCATGTCCAAGCCCGGCGCCTCGTGCGTGTGGAGCAATGATCACCCGACCGATCACTACGTCCCCGCCTTGCAGTTCCGGGTCGAGCAGCCGCAGATAGGCCACCAGTTGATTGCCGTCCCAGGCCATCAAGTGGCAAGTGTCACCTTCCAGGTCCTGGCCATCCACGTCTTGATAAGCGCATTGCTGCTCGACGACGAACACCTCGGCGCGCAGCTGCAAAATGGCGTACAGCTGCTCCTTGCCCAGGTCGCTGTGGTGTTTGCAGATCCAATCGACTGTCATGTTTTGATTCCCTGAAAACGTCGTTCCGATACTAAGCGCAGTCGCTCCAGAAGTCTTTATGGCGGAAGAATCTGTGACATAGGCCAAAATGCCATCATTCATTTCTCGCGCGGATGTCTTCTTTGTGTAATCTGGATCGAAGCGCTGTGCTGTGGCTTCGATGAGCTAATGTTTCGTACCCGGGTCTTGTCAGTACGAGGCCTTGGGGTTTTGGCTGAAAACACGTAGGGCAATCCGCCCGCTAAGGATTTCTGGCATGCCGCGATTGCATCGAGCTTTTGCTTTGATTGGATTGCTGTTGCTGGTTCAGGGAGCAGCGGCAGAAAAACTGCGGTTGGTCGCTGATGCCTGGCCCCCCTTTACCGATGCCACGCTCGTCAACGGTGGTTTGGCCACGGATATTGTCAGTACCGCGCTCGCCAGGGCCGGCTATGCCAGTGAGTTTGAACAAGTGCCCTGGGCGCGGGCCTTGATGGGTGTGGGCGAGGGCCGCTACGACGTGCTGGTCAACGCCTGGTACAACGACGAGCGTACAAAATTCGGCCAGTTTTCCGGCGAATACCTGCTCAATCGCGTACGGTTTCTCAAGCGTAAAGACGCGCCCATCGAGTTCAACGACCTGCAGCAATTGCACACCTATCCGATTGCCGTCGTGCGCGGTTACGCCTATTCGCCCGCGTTCGACAACGACGACTCATTACAGAAAATTCCGGTGCACAGCTTCGCCATGGCAGTGCGCATGGTCGCGGCCGACCGGGTCAAACTGACACTGGAAGATGAGTACGTCGCCCGCTACTACCTGTCCCGTGAGTCACCCAAGGTACGAAACGCCGTGGAATTCCTGCCCAAGGCTTTGAGCGAGAACAGCCTGCACATTCTGGTCAGCCTGAAGAATCCGCAGCATGAGCAGATCGTCGCCAGTTTCGACCGGGAAATTGCGGCGATGAAGGTGGACGGGAGTTATGACAATTTGATGAAGCAGCATGGGATGTGAGTGAGTTCAGCCAGTTTTTATGTTGTTGCTGATGGCCTCATCGCGAGCAAGCTCGCTCCCACAGAGGTTCTCTGGTGTTTACAAAATTTGTGTCGACTGAAGATCTACTGTGGGAGCGAGCTTGCTCGCGATGAGGCCAGCCCAGACACCACTGATCTCAATCCTCACTGGTGTCCTTGATCAGGTGCGCCGCCAATGTCCTCAGCGGCCCTAACTGCCGACAAATCAGCGCCAGTTGCGTCTGCACCAACCGCTGGCCCTCGTCGATCTCATCGGGCATTTGTTCCAGTTCATTGGCCAGTGCTTCTTCCTCATCGCTTTGAATCGCAATTGAGGATTTGCTCGCCAGCCCATGGGCGATTTCGTCGATGCTCGCAGCCAGTTTCACCCCGGCCCCGTCGATCAAATGGTCATGCACGTGCGCTGGCAGTTGGGTTTCCCGGTGTGCGCCCAGGCCTGACAGGTAGCTGAGTAGCGTGTGCGACAGCACCAGGAAGCGGAATCCGACATCCGCTTCTTTACGGAAATGCCCAGGCTCCATCAGCATATTGGCCAGTGTGGTCGACAGCGCCGCGTCGGCGTTGTGCGCATTACGGCGGGCCAGGCGGTAAGCCAGGTCGTCGCTTTTGCCGTCGGCGTATTGCTGCATGATCTGGCGCAGGTAAATGCTGTTGCAGGCCAGGGTGTTGGCCAGCACTTTGTTCAGGCGTCGACCCTGCCAGTCCGGCAGGAACAGGAACACCGCCAGCCCGGCAATCAGGCTGCCGAGCAAGGTATCGAACAGCCGTGGCAGGAACAGCCCGTAACCGTCACCCACCTGGTTGAAGCAGAACAGCACCATCAGGGTAATCGCCGCCGTCGCCAGGGTGTAGCGGGTGGTGCGGTTGGTAAAGAACACCACCCCGGCGGCGATGGCGAAACACGACTGGATCAGCGGGTTCGGGAACAGGTCGAACAACGCCCAGGCCAGGGTCAGGCCGATGGCAGTGCCGATGATCCGTTGACCGAGTTTGCGGCGGGTGGCGCCGTAGTTCGGTTGGCAGACGAACAGCGTAGTGAGGATGATCCAGTAGCCTTGGGACGGGTGAATCAAATGCACCATGGCGTAGCCGATGCTCAAGGCCAGGGGCAATCGCAGGGCATGGCGGAACAGCAGCGAGGTCGGCGTCAGCTGCGTGCGCAAGCGCAGCCACACGTCCTTGAGGCTGCGCGGCGAACGGTCGAGCAAGCTGCTGTCGGTGGCGTCGGCCAGAGCGTCGGGGTTGCTGGCATCGCTGAGCAAGCGGTCGAGAGTGCCAAGGTTGGCCGCCAGTGCCCGCAGTGAACGCAGCAAGCCGCGCCAGGCCGGGTTGCTCTGGATGCGCAGGTGTTCGAGGGAGGCATCCAGGTCGCTCAGGGCCTCGGCGAAACTGGCGTCATAGGTGAACGGCTGGCGCATCTGGATCGATTCGGCCAGGGCTCGGCAAGCTTTGCCTTGCTGACGCAACAGGCGCTGACAGCGGAACATTACGTCGCTGTGGAAGAAGGCGTCGGCCAGGGCGTTGTATGGATAGTGCGATGAGCTGGCACGTTCGTGGATGTCCTGCGCGAGGAAGTACAGTTTCAGGTAGCGGCTGACTTTCGACCCCGGGCGACCGTTGCCGACCCGGTGCAGGATGATTTCCTTGGCAGCGTTCAATGCCGCCACCACCCGACCGTTCTGCTGGGCCAGTTCCAGGCGCCGTGCCTCCACGTCCATCTGCCGGATTGGCTCGAACAGCGAGGATTTGAGCTTCAGGTAAAAGCCCAGCTCGCGGAACAGGCGCGCCAGGCTCTGCTGCACCGGCTGATTGGAAAACAGCGCCTGCCACAACACCGAGAGCAGGCCGTACCAGGCGGCACCGGCCACCAGCAGCACCGGCTCGTGCCAGACATCGATGACCGCACCGCCGCGCTGGTCCACGCCGATCATGGTGTAGACCGACAGAATCAGTGTCGCCGAGGCAATCGCGCCATAGCGCTCGCCCAAGGCGCCGAGCATGGTCAGGCAGAACGCAGCCAGGGCGAAGGCGATGATAAACAGCGAGGGGTAGGGGAAGAGCAGTTCGACGGACAGGGCGGCGACCGCGAAACACACCAGTGTTACGGCCAGCGCGTTGAGACGGCCCTGCCAGCTGTCGTCGGTCTCAGCCAGGGCACTGGCGATAATCCCCAGGAACAACGGGATCAGCAGGCCCATTTCATCCTGATACCAACACAGCGCCATGGTGCCGGTCAGGGCAATGAATACCCGCACGCTGTAGCTGAATTTATCCAGCGCCCAAAGGCGACGCAGAGACTGGCGGAACGAAGTCGATGACATGAAATGCGAAGGCCTTCCGAGGCAATGACGCTAAATTGAGCCACTAATGACGCCGACGCAATGGCGTCGATCACATCAGACAGCAAAATCTGTTCCTTGACGCCACACCTATCCAATGTAGGAGTGAGCCTGCTCGCGATGAGGCCGGTACATTCAATATTGATGTCGACTGTTAGGCCGCTATCGCGAGCAGGCTCGCTCCTACAGGTTTTGGGTTGGATCAGACGTACTGCGCAGCGGCGTAGCCCGAAGCCCACGCCCACTGGAAGTTGAAGCCACCCAGATGCCCGGTCACGTCGAGTACTTCGCCGATGAAGTACAGCCCCGGGCTTTTCAGCGATTCCATGGTCTTGGACGACACTTCATTGGTGTTGACGCCACCCAGGGTCACCTCGGCGGTGCGATAGCCTTCGGTGCCCGCCGGCACGACTTTCCAGCTCGCCAGTTTTTCCGCGATATCGGCCAGTTCGGCGTGGGTGTACTGTTTCATCGGTTTGGACACGAACCAGTTGTCCGCCAGCAGGTTGGCCATCTTCTTGGTGAAGATTTCCCCGAGCAGGGTTTTCAGCTCGCTATTGGGACGTTCGGCCTGTTGCTGTTGCAGCCAGCTCGGTACGTCGTGGTCGGGCATCAGGTTGATCTCGACGGTATCCCCGGATTCCCAGAACGACGAGATCTGCAAAATCGCCGGGCCACTGAGGCCGCGGTGGGTGAACAGGATGTTCTCGCGAAAGCTCTGGTCGTTGCAGCTCACCAGGCAATCCACCGACGTACCGGACAACTCGGTGCACAAGGCCTTGAGCTGATCGGTGATGGTGAACGGCACCAGACCGGCGCGGGTCGGCAGCAGTTCGTGGCCAAACTGTTTGGCCACCTGGTAACCGAAACCGGTGGCACCCAGGGTCGGGATCGACAGGCCGCCGGTGGCGATCACCAGGGATTCGCAGGTGATTTGGTCGTGCGTGGTGTCCAGCAAATAGCCCTTTTCGAGCTTCTCGATGGTCTGGATCGACGTGTCCAGGTGCAGGCTGACGCCGACCTGGTCGCACTCATTCAGGAGCATTTCCAGGATGTCGCTGGATTTGTTATCGCAGAACAACTGGCCGAGTTTTTTCTCGTGGTACGGCACGCCATGCTTGGCCACCATGCCGATGAAATCCCACTGGGTGTAGCGGGCCAGGGCGGATTTGCAGAAGTGCTCGTTCTGCGAGAGGAAATTGCCCGGTTCCGTGTACATGTTGGTGAAATTGCAGCGGCCACCACCCGACATCAGGATTTTCTTGCCGGCCTTGTTGGCATGGTCGAGCAGCAGCACCTTGCGCCCGCGCCCGGCGGCGGTCAGTGCACACATCAACCCTGCGGCGCCAGCGCCAATGATCACGACTTCGGTAGAGCGCAAAACGGTGTCCTCACGGTGTTTCACCACAAAACTAACTGTAGGAGCGAGCCTGCTCGCGATGGACGTCAACGATAACGCCGGCAGCCTGGCTCAATGCGGTGAGCTCAGGTTTTTCGCGAGCAGGCTCGCTCCTACAGGGGATGTGCGTTGTTCTTACAGGATACGCACGCGCAACGAACGGCCCTTGATCTTGCCGTCGTTCAGGCGTTGCAAGGCCTGCTTGGCGACGCCGCGCTCCACGGCCACATAGGCCTGGAAGTCGAAAATCGCGATCTTGCCGACCTGGGCACCGGGGATGCCGGCGTCGCCGGTCAATGCGCCGAGAATGTCGCCCGGACGAACCTTGTCCTTGCGGCCGGCAGCGATGCACAGGGTGCTCATCTGCGGCAGCAGCGGGCCGCCGCCCTTGGAGGTGAGGTTGTCGACCTGATCCCAGGTCAGCGGCGTCTTCTGCAATTGCTCGATGGCTTGTGCGCGCTGTGCTTCGGACGGCGCGACAAGGCTGATCGCGAGGCCTTTCTCACCGGCACGACCGGTACGGCCGACGCGGTGGATGTGGATTTCCGAATCACGGGCCAATTCGACGTTGATCACCATGTCCAGGGAGTCGATATCGAGGCCGCGCGCGGCGACGTCAGTCGCCACCAGTACCGAAGTACTGCGGTTGGCGAACATCGCCAGCACCTGGTCGCGGTCTCGCTGTTCCAGATCGCCGTGCAGGCCGACGGCGGAAATGCCTTTGGCGGTCAGGTGGTCGACGGTTTCCTGAACCTGCTGCTTGGTGTAGCAGAAAGCCACGCAGGAGGCCGGGCGGAAGTGGCCAAGGACCTTGGTCACCGCACTCATGCGGTCATCCGGGGAAATCTCGTAGAAGCGCTGCTCGATCTGCGTGTCGTCGTGGAAAGCTTCGGCTTTCACTTGCTGCGGATTGCGCATGAACTTCGAGGCCAACTGCTTGATGCCTACCGGGTAGGTGGCGGAGAACAGCAGGGTCTGGCGACGCTCCGGGGCCTGCATGATGATTTCTTCGATGGAGTCGTAGAAACCCATGTCGAGCATGCGGTCGGCTTCGTCGAGGATCAGGGTGTTCAGGCCGTGGAGCACCAGCGAGCCCTTGCGCAGGTGCTGCTGAATACGGCCCGGGGTGCCGACGATGATATGCGCGCCATGTTCCAGCGAAGCGATCTGCGGGCCGAGGGACACACCGCCGCACAGGGTCAGGACCTTGATGTTGTCTTCGGCACGGGCCAGGCGACGGATTTCCTTGGCGACCTGATCGGCCAGCTCGCGGGTCGGGCACAGGATCAGCGCCTGGCAACCGAAGTAGCGCGGATTGATCGGGTTCAGCAGGCCGATGCCGAACGCGGCGGTCTTGCCGCTGCCGGTCTTGGCCTGGGCGATCAGGTCCATCCCCTTGAGGATCACCGGCAAGCTTTGCGCCTGGATCGGCGTCATCTGGGCATAACCGAGGGAGTCGAGGTTAGCCAGCATGGCGGCGGACAGCGGCAAAGTATTAAATTCGGTGGCGATGGTGGTCACGGGACTGGCCTGCAAAACAAAATGTCGCGCAGTGTACCAGTCCGATGGCCATTCGCCCTAAGGTTCGATGTGCTGTTCCGGACGTTTGACACGCCGTCCGTCTTGCTTCGAGAGCTGGGAGAAGATGGTTGCGGCGAGCATTGCCATGATTCCAACCGTCACGAACGTTAGTTGAAAGGCGCCCAAAACCGTGTCCACGCCGTCATTGCCAATCTCCGCCGTAAAGCCACCGAGCAGCGCACCCGCACACGCAACCCCCAGGCTCAGGGACAACTGCGCGACCACCGACAGCAGGCTGTTGCCGCTGCTGGCGCTGGCATCGTCGAGGTCGATCAGGGTCACGGTGTTCATCGCGGTGAACTGCAAGGAGTTGATCGCACCAAGGATCGCCAACATGCACAGCAGCAGCCAGTACGGTGTTTGCTCGCTGACCAGGCCCATGCTCGCCAGCATGATCCCCAGCGCCAGGGTGTTGCCGGTGAGCACGATGCGATAACCCAAACGCTCGATCAGCGGCCGCGCGACCCACTTGGCGATCATCGCCGCCGCCGCCAGCGGCAGCATGCTCATCCCGGCCTGGGACGGCGAATAGCCCAGCGCCACTTGCAACAGCAATGGCACCAGAAAGGGCAGGGCGCCGCTGCCGAGACGGGCGAACAGGTTGCCGAGAATGCCCACGGCAAAGGTCCGGGTCTTGAACAGCGACGGCGCGAACAACGGGTTTTCGATATGCCCGGCGCGCAACCAATACGCGGCGAGGCAAGCCATGCCGCCGAACAGCAGCAACATCACCCGCAAATGCGGCAGGTGCAGTTCGCCCAGGCCTTCCATGGCAATTGTGATCAGAATCATCGCCGCGCCGAACAGCACGAAACCCAGGCTATCGAAACGGGTGCGCTCGGTGCCACGAAGGTCGGGGATGAATTTCCACACGGCGTAGCAACCGACGACACCGACGGGCAGGTTGATCAGGAAGATCCAGTGCCAGGTCAGGTATTGCACCATCCAGCCGCCCATGGTCGGGCCGATCAAGGGGCCGAGCAGCCCGGGAATGGTGATGAAGCCCATGATCCGCACCAGTTCCGAACGCGGATAGGCGCGCAACACCACCAGCCGCCCGACCGGCAACATCAGTGCGCCACCCAGGCCCTGGATCACCCGGGCGCCGATCAACATGGTCAGGCTGCTCGACAATGCGCAGAGCAACGAGCCGAAGCTGAACAACAGAATGGCGCTGAAGAAGATCTTTCGGGTGCCGAAGCGATCGGCGATCCAGCCGGACGCGGGAATCAGCAACGCGACCGTGAGCATGTAGGCGATGATCACACCCTGCATGCGCAATGGGTCTTCGGCCAAGTCGCGGGCCATGGCCGGCAGGGCGGTGTTGAGAATCGTCCCGTCGAGGGACTGCATGAAGAAGGCAATGGCGACGACCCACGGCACCCAGCGGGCGGTGACAGCGTCGAGAGGTGGGCGGTTGGGCATGGGGCCTCTTGTCAGTGTGAGCTTTACTCCATTCCTGTAGGAGCGAGCTTGCTCGCGATGAATGTGAAGGCGATGCATTTTTCCAGACAGCACGCGTCATCGTTCACGACCATCGCGAGCAAGCTCGCTCCTACAGGGGTATGTGTCTACAGGGTCAGGGTCAATCGGCTGACCAGCGCCCCCGGCAACAACGCCGAAGCCGTCGCCCGCTGGCTGTAGGTACTGGCCGACAGCAACAACTCCCGCTCCTCGGTCAACGCTTCCAGTTGCGAACCGAGCAGGCTGAAGGCGCTGTCATCAAAACGCATGGTGCTGACTGGTGCCTGAATTTCGCCGTTCTCGACCCAGAACGTGGCAAACCGGGTCATGCCGGTCAGGCGTGCGGCCGGTTGATCAGAGAAGTTCAGGTACCACAGGTTGCTGATGTACAGCCCCGTGCCCAATTGCTTGAGGATGTCCGCGTCAGGCAATGTCCCGGCTTTCATGTTCAGTGCGCTCGGTGATTCACCGCCGCTGGCGCCATTGGCAGTCAAACCGTATTCAGCGGCGCTGCGCGAGCCGACCAGTTGCGCCCGGGCCTTGCCGTCGACGATCAACTCCAGGTCGCTGCGCGGATAACCCTCATCGGAAAACGCCGGGCTCAGCGAGCCGCTGACTTTTTCATCCAGCGAGACCAGCGGGCTGAAGGCGCTGTCACCCCCGTAGAGCTTTTGCAGCGGGCTGCTTTTGCTGGCAATCGACTGTGCCGAGAAACCACCCCAGCACAGCATGCCCATGATTTCTTCCAGCGCCGCCGGTGCCAGGTAGGCGCGGTACTGGCCGGGCGCCAAGGTGCGCAGTGGCCGGCCCAGAAACTCAAGCTGTTCGCGGGCTTGCTGGAAGCGTTTGGCAAAGCCTTCGCTGCTCCAGTCGTGCCCGGCGTAGCTGGCTTTCACGGCCTGGCCATTCTCGTGGAACAGGCTGAAGTCGAAATTGAAACTGTTGGCCTGATGCCAGCCGAAGGCGCCCGAAGAACTGGCAAAGCCACGACTGATAGGCCCTGCAGCATAGAATCCGACCAGATCCAGGCCTTCGGCGGCCTGGGTGATTTGCGCGACTACCTGCTCGGTGTCCGGCAGCGGGTGCGACTGCACGTTGTTGCTCTGCCAGCCGTTGTGGTTGAGCAGCAAGTACGGGTCCGCAGGCAGCAGTGGCAGGGTTTCACGCAACTGTTGCAGGCCTTCGTTCAGGCGCTGTGCATCCACCTGCGGATCGCCGGCCAGGGTGATGTGCAGGTCGGCATGGCGGCCTTCGTTGATCAGCTTCAGGCCGATACTCGCCTGCTGCACCTGACCGGCCTGACGCACCTTGGCGTGGTTGAAACGCACGAAGGCCGACGATTCGGCGGCGTAGCTGAGGGTGAACTGCTCGGGCTCGCGCAGGGCTGCACGCAGGCTGTTGACCAGCGCCTTGAACGACGCGGACTGGCTGTTTGAAGGATTCATCAGGCGTCTCCTCCGAATACATCAACGTTGCTGAACACACAGGCCGGTGATGCGTGGCCGACGCGGATCACCTGGTTCGGTTCGCCCTTGCCGCAGTTCGGTGTGCCGAGGACCTTGAAGGTACTGGCATCGCCGACGGCGCTGAGGCTCTTCCAGAATTGCGCGGAGATGCCCCTGTAATTGGGATTCTTCACCACGTCCTTGAGTTCGCCGTTTTCGATCAGTTGGCCCCATTCGCAGCCGAACTGGAATTTGTTGCGCGCATCGTCGATCGACCATGAGCGGTTGGTCGACATCAGCACGCCGTGTTCGATACCGCCGATCAACTGCTCGATGGACTGATCGCCTGGCTCGATGTTGAGGTTGGCCATGCGGTCGATGGGCGGGCGGTTCCAGCCGCACGCACGGCTGTTGGCGACGCCGTCCATGCCGGCACGGAATTGCGACAACGCACCACCCAGCGGGCGCAGCAACAGGCCTTCACGGATCAGGAACTGTTTGCTGGCGGGCGTGCCGTCGTCGTCATGGCCGTAGCTGGCGAGTTCCTCGGGAATGTCCGGGTCGAAGGTCACGTTGAGCAGGCCGGAACCGTATTGCAGGCGGCCGAAATCGCAGGCTTTGACGAAACTGGTGCCAGCGTAATTGCGCTCGTCGCCGAGGATGCGGTCCAGTTCCAGCGGGTGGCCGATGGATTCGTGGATTTGCAGCATCATCTGGTCGGGCATCAGCAGCAGGTCGCGCTTGCCTTGCGGGGTGTTCGGCGCCAGGAGCAATTGCAGGGCCTGATCGGCCACCTGGGCACCGGCACCGATCAGGCCGCAGCGGCTGATGACGTCCGCCGCGCCTTGCTGGCCGAAGTTCTCGCGGCCCAGGCTACGGGTCTGGCTGTCGTTGCCGTCGTAGGCCGTGACGTCCAGGCCAGGGTAGACAAAGCGTTGGGCCTGGCGCAGTTCGGCACCGGCGCTGTTGAGGTAAATCTGCTCGACGTGGGTCATGCCGAGGCTGACCTGCCAATTCACCAGGCGCTCGTCCTTGGGTACGGCGGCCGACTCGGTGCCAAGCAGTTGGTAGCAGTCGCTCAGGGGCGGGAAGGCCTGGTCGAGGTTGGGCGAAAAGTAATCGGCGCGGTCGCTGGAAACAGCCTGCTCGCGCAGGTCCAGCAAGGCGTGGGGCTTGAGTCGGCGGGCCTGGAGTTCGGCGCGTTCGAGGGCAGCTTGCAGGCCCTGTTGCGACAGGTCGTTGGTGGCCGCATAGGCCTCGACGCCATTGACCCGCACGGTCAGCATCGCCCCTTCGTCACGGCTCAGGCTTGGCGGTTCGGCGACGTTCTTGCGCACCGACAGGTACTGCCCGGATTCGCGCACATAACGCAGGGAAAAGAATTCGGCACCCGTGCGCAAGGCAGCGAAGCGCTGCTTGAGCTGGGGATGGAAATCGAACATTCGTGAACCTCCTGGGTATGGAGTGGCGATGGCGCGGTGTTGCGAAGGGAGGGGTGAAACGATTGCGTGGCGCTAGATTAGGCTTGCGCGGGGGGAGGATCAAGTTTGGATCTGTGGAGAGAGGGATTGCTGGGTTTGTCCGGAAGATGTGTGCAGGTTGTCAGGGCCTCATCGCGAGCAGGCTCGCTCCTACAGTGGTTGAGGGTGGATCACAAATCTGCAATCCAACCTGAAACCTGTAGGAGCGAGCCTGCTCGCGATTGGCCGTGACGCGGTGCAGTGCCTTAAGCGATCTGGCTCAATTCCCGCATCGGCTTGCCCTTCACCGGCGCTTCACCCGCCACATAGTAAGTGGCGGAGCTGCGCGGCAACGGCTTGCGGCCACGGATCTTGTCGGCGATTTTCTCGGCCATCATGATCGTCGGTGCGTTGAGATTGCCGGTGGTGATGATCGGCATGATCGAGGCATCGACCACACGCAGACCCTGCATGCCATGCACGCGACCTTCGCCATCGACCACGGCCATCTCGTCGGTGCCCATCTTGCACGAGCAGGACGGGTGGAACGCGGTTTCGGCGTGTTCGCGGATGAACTTGTCCAGTTGCTCGTCGGTTTGCACCTCGATGCCCGGGCTGATCTCACGACCGCGGAAGGCATCCAGCGCTGGCTGTTGCATGATTTCACGGGTCAGGCGGATGCCGTCGCGGAATTCCTGCCAGTCCTGCTCGGTGGCCATGTAGTTGAACAGGATGCTCGGGTGCTGGCGCGGGTCCTTGGACTTGGCCTGGATGCGACCACGGCTTGGCGAACGCATGGAGCCCATGTGCGCCTGGAAGCCGTGTTCTTTCACACCGTTACTGCCGTTGTAGTTAATCGCTACCGGCAGGAAGTGGTACTGGATGTTCGGCCATTCGAATTCCGGACGGGTGCGAATGAAACCGCCGGCTTCGAACTGGTTGCTGGCGCCGATGCCGGTGCCGTTGAACAGCCATTCGGCACCGATGGCCGGCTGGTTGTGCAAGAGCAGCGACGGGTACAACGAGACCGGTTGGGTGCAAGCGTATTGCAGGTACAGCTCAAGGTGATCCTGCAGGTTTTCACCAACGCCCGGCAGGTCGTGGACCACCGGAATGTCGAGCTTGTTCAGCAGTTCGGCCGGGCCGACGCCGGAGCGTTGCAGGATCTGCGGCGAAGCGATGGCGCCGGAGCACAGCAGCACTTCCTTGCGGGCTTTGACTTCAACACGCTCTTCGGCCGCACCGACCAGGTAACGCACGCCGACCGCACGCTTGCCTTCGAACAGGATCTTGTCGGTCAGGGCATGAGTGACGATGGTCAGGGTCGAACGCTTCTTGGCGACGTCCAGGTAACCACGGGCGGTGGAGGCACGACGACCCTTGGGCGTCACGGTGCGGTCCATCGGGCCGAAGCCTTCCTGCTGGTAGCCGTTGAGGTCTTCGGTACGCGGGTAACCGGCCTGCACGCCCGCTTCAACCATGGCGTGGAACAGCGGGTTGTTGCCGGCTTTCGGCGTGGTCACGCTGACCGGGCCGTCGCCACCGTGGTAGTCGTTCGGGCCGATGTCGCGGGTTTCGGCCTTGCGGAAATACGGCAGGCAATCGAGGTACGACCAGTCTTCCAGGCCTGGCAGTTTTGCCCAGCCGTCGTAGTCCATGGCGTTGCCGCGGATGTAGCACATGCCGTTGATCAGCGAAGAACCGCCCAGGCCCTTGCCGCGACCGCATTCCATGCGACGGCCGTCCATGTGTGGCTCGGCATCGGTTTCGTAGGCCCAGTTGTAGCGACGGCCTTGCAGCGGGAACGCCAAAGCGGCCGGCATTTGCGTGCGGAAATCCAGACGGTAGTCCGGGCCGCCCGCTTCGAGCAGCAGAACGGTGACGCCTGCGTCTTCGGTCAGACGGGTCGCCAGGGTGTTACCGGCCGAGCCGGCACCGATGATGATGTAGTCGAATTCTTGGGACATTGAATGCACCCTCTTTGAAGTTGGTTCAGGTCAGGCCTGGCGAGTGCTGCGCACTCGAATCGCGAGCAAGCTCGCTCCCACAGGAGTACGCATTCCAATGTGGGAGCGAGCTTGCTCGCGATGACGGCCTCGCAGGCGACGCGAAAAGGCGCCTTAGAACACCGAGACGTAATCGCCCAGCTCGACCTGTACCGATTTGATGCGGGTGAAGTTGTTCAGCGAGCTGATGCCGTTCTCACGGCCGACACCCGACTGCTTGTAGCCGCCGACCGGCATCTTCGCGTCGGACTCGCCCCAGGCGTTGATCCAGCAGATACCGGCTTCCAGCTGATGGATCACGCGGTGGGCGCGGTTCAGGTCCTTGGTGACGATACCGGCGGCCAGGCCGAAGTCGGTGTCGTTGGCGCGACGGATCACTTCTTCTTCGGTTTCGTAGGTGAGGATCGCCATCACCGGGCCAAAGATTTCTTCACGGACGATGGTCATGTCGTCGGTGCAGTCGGTGAACACGGTCGGGGCCACGAACGCGCCTTTGGCGAATTCGCCGTCGGTCAGACGCTCACCGCCGCACAGGACGCGGGCGCCTTCTTCCTTGCCCTTGGCGATGTAGCCCAGCACGCTTTCCATGTGGGCGAAGCTGACCAGCGGGCCGAAGTTGGTGTTCTCGTCTTGCGGGTTGCCGACGCGGATGCGCGCAACGCGCTCAACGATCTTGGCTTCGAAAGCGGCTTTCAGATGGGCCGGTACGAACACGCGAGTGCCGTTGGTGCAGACCTGGCCGGAGCTGTAGAAGTTGGCCATCATCGCGGTGTCGGCGGCGCGATCGAGGTCGGCGTCGTCGCAAATGATCAGCGGCGACTTGCCGCCCAGTTCCATGGTCACGTCCTTGAGCGACGAAGCCGAAGCGCTGGCCATGACTTTCTTGCCGGTGTCGGTGCCGCCGGTGAACGAGACTTTCTCGATGCGCGGGTGCTCGGTCAGCCAGGTGCCGACTTCGCGGCCGCTGCCGGTCAGGACGTTGAACACGCCGTTTGGCACGCCAGCCTCGGTGTAGATCTCGGCCAGTTTCAGGGTGGTCAGCGAGGTGACTTCACTTGGTTTGAAGATCATCGCGTTACCGGCGGCCAGGGCGGGTGCGGATTTCCACAGGGCGATCTGGATCGGGTAGTTCCACGCGCCGATACCGGCAACGATGCCCAGCGGCTCGCGACGGGTGTAGACGAACGAAGTGGTGCGCAGCGGAATCTGCTCGCCTTCGATGGCCGGCACCAGGCCTGCGTAGTACTCCAGCACGTCAGCGCCGGTGACGATGTCGACGTAGCGGGTTTCGGAGTAGGCCTTGCCGGTGTCCAGGGTTTCCAGGGCGGCCAGCTCATCGTTGCGCTCGCGCAGGATTTCCACGGCGCGACGCAGGATGCGCGAACGCTCCATGGCGGTCATCGCGGCCCAGATTTTCTGGCCCTTTTCGGCGCTGACCACAGCGCGCTCGACGTCTTCCTTGGTCGCACGTTGTACTTTTGCGAGGACTTCGCCGTTAGCCGGGTTGATGGCTTCGAAAGTGGCGTCGCTGCTGGCGTCACTGTAAGCGCCATCGATGTAGAGTTTTTGCAGTTCGAAACGGGCCATAAAGTCCTCGCAAGAGCATTAAGTGGTTGGCACGGTCCGGTGGTTGAGCGTTTATGTGTGCTCTAACTCACCCGCTTGGCCAGTTGGGTATCCATGTATTCGTAAGCGATCCGTTGCGCCTGCTCGGTGTCGAAAGCATCTCCCGACAGCGCGCCGCGCAACCACAATCCGTCGATCAACGCTGCCAGGCCTCGGGCGGCACTGCGCGCATCATTGAGCGGCAGCACGCGGCGGAACTGGCAGCACAGGTTGGAATACAGACGGTGATCGTTGATCCGCTGCAACCTGTGCAAAGACGGCTGGTGCATGCTGGTGGCCCAGAAGGCCAGCCAGGTTTTCATTGCCGGGCCATTGACCTGGCTGGCGTCGAAGTTGCCTTCGATGATCACCTGCAGATGCGCCCGGGGGCTGTCATCTGTCAGCGCCTGACGACGCAGGGTGACGTTCTCGCTCAGGACCGTCATCAGGTACCCCATGGTGGCGGCAATCAGGCCGTTCTTGTCCTGAAAGTAGTGACTGATGATGCCGTTCGAGACACCGGCCAAACGGGCGATCAGCGCAATGCTGGCGTCCCCCATTCCGACCTGATCGACGGCCTGCAAAGTGGCTTCGATCAATTGCTGGCGACGGATGGGTTGCATACCGACCTTGGGCATCTTGCACATCTCCTTAGGCCTTCCGGCAGACGTCAAACGGCTACCGGGTTGAGGGCCAGTCTATTTTGTTTTGATTGAACGTTCAATCAACAAAGAATAAGATCTGCGACAAATCGTCGCTGCCTACAGATTTTTCCTACATGTAGCGGCGGAAAAAACGACTTCCGAAACTGCTCGAAACCTACGCGCTGCGGCGCTCCAGGGGTTTCGGGCTTTTTTCGGGCTGTCTTTATATCACCCGCCGGTCGGCTGCCCACTAACCGATTGGTCGGGTAACTCGTTTGCCTTGCGTTCTTCTCTCGCACTGCCCGGAGCATCTGTGCCATGAGTTCTGCCTCGCTAATAAAGACCCCACCCGAGAAGGTGACGGTCAACGGTTGGGTGTTCTACACCTCTACCGCGTTGATTCTGTTGTTGACCGCCATTCTGATCATCGCCCCGCAAGAGGCCGGCAGAATGCTGGGTACGGCGCAAGCCTGGTTGTCCCGCAGCTTCGGCTGGTACTACATGGTGGTGATTGCCGCCTACCTGATTTTTGTCGTCGGCCTGGCGTTTTCGTCCTACGGCAAACTCAAGCTCGGCAGCAAGGACGACACCCCGGACTTCAGCTACGGTGCCTGGGCGGGGATGCTGTTCTCGTCGGGTATCGGCATCTCGCTGCTGTACTTCGGCGCGTCGGAGCCGCTGGACCACTACTTCAATCCGCCGGAAGGCGTGGCCGGTAGCAACCTTGCCGCCCGTCAGGCGGTTCAGCTGACGTTCCTGCACTGGGGACTGCACGGCTGGGCGATTTACGCGCTGGTCGGTCTGGCCGTTGCCTACTTTGCTTACCGTCATAACCAACCGCTGGCGTTGCGTTCGGCGTTGTATCCGCTGGTGGGCGAGCGTTGGGTCAAGGGCGCGGCCGGGCATGCGGTGGACGGCTTTGGCATGTTCGTGACCCTGCTGGGTCTGGTGACCAACCTGGGGATTGGTTCGCTGCAAGTGTCGTCGGGGCTGGAAAACCTGTTCGGCATGGAGCACAACAACACCAACCTGCTGATCGTGATCATCGTGATGAGCACCGTGGCGACCATCGCTGCCGTGTCTGGCGTGGAAAACGGCATCCGTCGTCTGTCCAACCTGAACATCGTGCTGTTCAGCGGCCTGCTGATTTTCGTTCTGTTGTTTGGCCCGACCCTGCACCTGCTCAACGGCTTCGTGCAGAACGTCGGTGACTACCTGAACGGCGTGGTGCTGAAGACTTTCGACCTCTATGTCTACGAAGGCGACAGTGAGAAGTCCGACCGCTGGCTGGGCCTGTGGACCCTGTTCTACTGGGCCTGGTGGATTTCCTGGGCGCCATTCGTGGGCATGTTCATCGCGCGTATTTCCCGTGGTCGCACGGTGCGCGAACTGGTCGCCGGCGTGCTGCTGATTCCGCTGGGCTTCACCCTGGCGTGGCTGTCGATCTTCGGTAACTCGGCCCTGGACCTGGTGATGAACCACGGGGCGGTAGAACTCGGGAAGACGGCGCTGGAACAGCCGTCCATGGCGATCTACCAGTTGCTTGAGCATTACCCGGCGTCGAAGGTTGTGATCGGCGTGTCGATCTTTGTCGGTTTCGTGCTGTTCCTGACCCCGGCGGACTCCGGCGCGGTGATGATGGCCAACCTGTCTTGCAAGGGCGGCACCGTCGATGAAGACGCGCCGCACTGGCTGCGGATCTTCTGGTCGGCGGTGATCACCCTGGTGACCATCGGCCTGCTGTTCGCCGGCAACTTCGAAGCCATGCAAACCATGGTGGTGCTGGCCGGCCTACCGTTCTCGGTGGTGCTGGTGTTCTTCATGTTTGGCTTGCACAAGGCCATGCGCCAGGACGTGCAGATCGAACAGGAGCAAGCGGAGCTGGCGGCACGCGGTCGCCGTGGTTTCAGCGAGCGCTTGACCCAATTGGACCTGCAACCGAGCCAGTCGGTCGTTCAGCGTTTCATGGACAAGCACGTCAGCCCGGCGCTGGAAGATGCGACGGTGCAAATGCGTGCTCAAGGTCTGCAAGTGCAGACGCTGCTGGGCAAGTCCAAGCGCTGCATGGGCGTGCGAGTCGAGATGGAAGAGGGCAATCCTTTCGTCTACGAAGTCAGCCTGGACGGTTACCTGGCCACACCGACCGAATCGGCTCAGTCCGACGAGGCGCGTCAGCGTTACTACCGTGCCGAGGTGTACCTGCACAACGGCAGCCAGGACTACGACTTGATGGGCTTCACTCAGGATCAGATCACCCGTGACGTGCTCGATCAGTTTGAAAGCCATCGGCAGCTCCTTGGCCGGGTTTATAGCTAAGTTGTGAGGAGCTGCGGTGCAGTGAATGCACCGCAACCCCTGTGGGAGCGAGCTTGCTCGCGATGAGGGCTTAACATTCAACATGAGTGTTGACTGTCCCTCCGCTATCGCGAGCAAGCTCGCTCCCACAGGTCGTTCTCCGTCCATGTGAGAGCGAGCCTGCTCGCGAAGGGGCCATCAGCATCAAAGCTGCATTACCCGATATCCCATAAACAAAAACGCCGCGATCTCTCGCGGCGTTTTCGTTTCTGTTGCCTTACCCCAGGTTCTTGCCGAGCAGCGCGTGATACAGCTCGCTGTCGCCGAGAATCCCCACCACCTTGTTGTTGTCGTGCAGCACCAGCTTGTTGCCGGTCTGATAACGAATCTGCAACGCATCGCGCATGCCGATGTTCGAGTCCACCAGGGTTGGTCGACGACCCAGGCCTTCAACGGCCTGACCCGGTACCCAGTTCTGCAAGTCCAGCGCAGACCCGTTCTGGCGAGCGCCCTTGATAGTGTTGCCTTCGGCCAGGTCCAGCCACGAATCGCCGCCCGGATCGAGGCATACCGAACCGTTGATGCGTTTGCAGTTGTCCAGGGTACGCATCAGGCTGCGACCGCACAGTACGTTCAGCGGGTTGGTGTGAGCCACGAAGGTCCGCACGTAGTCGTCCGCGGGGTTGAGGACGATTTCTTCCGGCTTGCTGTACTGGATGATCCGGCCGTCTTTCATGATCGCGATACGGCTGCCGAGTTTCAGCGCTTCATCAAGGTCGTGGCTCACGAAGACGATGGTCTTGTGCAGCTTGCGTTGCAGTTCCAGCAGTTCGTCTTGCAGGCCCTGGCGGATCAGTGGGTCGAGTGCCGAGAACGGTTCGTCCATCAGCAGAATGTCGGCGTCCATCGCCAGGGCACGGGCCAGGCCCACGCGTTGCTGCATACCACCGGACAGCTCATCGGGTTTCTTGTTGCGCCACTGGGCCAGGCCCACCAGCTCAAGCTTTTCGTCCACCAGTTTGCGTCGTTCTTTCTCGGGACGACCCTGCATTTCCAGGCCGAAGCTGATGTTTTCGCGAACGGTCAGCCAAGGCATCAGGGCGAACTTCTGGAACACCATCGCAATGCGCTTGGTGCGCATCATTTTCAGTTCGGCGGGGCTGCAGGAAGCGATGTCGATCTGCTTGCCTTCGTGCTCGACGAACAACTTGCCACGGCTGACAGTGTTGAGGCCGTTGATGCAGCGCAGCAGGCTGGACTTGCCGGAGCCGGACAGGCCCATCAGTACGCAGATTTCACCTTTTTCGATATCCAGGCTGGCCTTTTCGACCCCCACGATCTGCCCGGTCTTTTTCAGGATCTCGTTACGGGTCATGCCTTGATCCAGCAGCTTGAGCGCCTCGCGTGGATCCTTGGAGAAGATAACGTCAACGTTATCGAAGCGAATAATGCTCATGCGTCACCCCCTACTTTGGCGTCGGGTTGTTTGCAGATACGGTCGAGCATGATCGCCAGCAGTACGATCGCCAGGCCTGCTTCGAAGCCCAGGGCGATATCAGCAGTGTTCAGTGCATTGACCACCGGTTTGCCCAGGCCATCGGCGCCCACCAGTGCCGCGATCACCACCATCGAAAGGGACAGCATGATGCACTGGGTGATACCGGCCGCGATGCTCGGCATGGCGTGGGGCAGTTCGATTCGCGAGAGCAGCTGACGTCGCGAGCAGCCAAAGGCCTTGCCGGCGTCCATCAATTCTTCCGGAACATCGCGGATACCCAGGTAGGTCAGGCGGATGGGCGCGGCAATCGCGAACACCACCGTGGAGATCAGACCCGGCACCACACCCAGCCCGAAGAGGGTGAGGGTAGGAATGAGGTACACGAAGGTCGGTACGGTCTGCATCAGATCGAGTACCGGACGCATTAAAGTATAGAACATCGGCTTGTGCGCGGCGACGATGCCCAGCGGCACGCCGATGACTACGCAGACCAGGGTGGCAAACAGCACCTGGGCGAGGGTTTCCATGGTTTCCTGCCAGTACCCCAGATTGAGGATAAGCAGGAAGGAGGCAACGACAAACGCGGTCAGGCCCCATTTGCGTTGAATGAAGTGTGCCAGTAGTGCGATCAGGCCGATCAGTGCCAGCGGGTTGAACCAGGTCAGCGCAAACGTCACGCCGTGGATCATCGTTTCCAGTGTCACGGCGATGGCGTCGAAGGTGCTGGCGCCGTGTTGCGTCAACCATTCAACGAAGCTCGCGATGTACTGGCCTAGGGGTATTTTCTGATCAATCAGCATGGTAGTGAACGTCCGCATGCAAGGTAATTAACAGCCCGGACGGTGTGGGCCGTCCGGCATAAGCGATGCTCCCTAATTCAAGGCGTCAGTTTGGCTTTCACGGCCTCCAGGCCAGATTTACCGTCAATGGTGGTCACGCCAGCGAGCCAGGTATCGAGCACCTGTGGATTCTTTTTCAGCCAGGCCTTGGCGGCCGCGTCAGGCTTCATCTTGTCGTCCAGGATGTTGCCCATCAGTTCACTTTCCATGTCGACGGTGAACTCCAGGTTCTTCAGCAACTGGCCAACGTTGCCGCACTCCTGCGCGTAACCCTTGCGGGTGTTGGTCGCCACGGTGGCGGCACCGAAGTCCGGGCCGAAGAAGTCATCACCACCGGTCAGGTATTGAATCTTGAAGCGCTTGTTCATCGGGTGCGGCGCCCAGCCGAGGAACACCACGGCGGTGTCGCGTTTCTGCGCGCGGTCGACCTGCGACAGCATGCCGGCTTCGCTGGACTCGACGACCTTGAAGCCCGCGTCCTTGAGGCCGAAGGCGTTCTTGTCGATCATCGACTGGATCAGACGATTGCCGTCGTTGCCAGGCTCGATGCCGTAGATCTTGCCGTCGAGCTCTTTCTTGAACTTGGCGATATCGGCGAAGTCATGCAGGCCCTTGTCGTACAGCGCCTGAGGGACGGCGAGGGTGTACTTGGCGCCCTTGAGGTTGGTGCGCACGGTTTCCACGGTGCCGGCATCGCGGTAGGCCTTGATGTCGTTTTCCATGGTCGGCATCCAGTTGCCCAGGAACACGTCCATGTTCTTGCCGTCGGCCAGGGACTTGTAGGTCACGGGCACGGAAATCATGGTGGTCTTGGTCTTGTAGCCGAGGGCGTTGAGCACGACGCTGGTGGTCGCGGTAGTCGCGGTGATGTCGGTCCAGCCGACATCGGAGAAGTTTACGGTACTGCACTGTGCCGGTTCTGCGGCTTGCGCCAGAACCGGCAGACTAAGCATGGCGGCCAACAACAACGACGGGGAACCTTTCATGGATGGACTCCTTGGTGTTTTTTTTGGCAGTGTTCCGACTGGACCACCGCACTTATAGGTTGCGGTTGGGTGGCGTTCTGGAGACAGCTCTACCACGTCGCCTTGCAATCGAGTCGATATGATCATGTACCAGTGAAAATCTGACGCCTACAGGGTGCGTCGTATCCAGTACAGGGATGGTCGCATCCAGTGTCGGTGACGTCGTTTACAGATTTTTTCAGCCCGATTTTCCCCTCTGAACCGCAAAAAAACGGCGAAAACACGGCGTAAAAGACACGCGGCGCTGGTGGGCATGAGTGCGTCGGTTAGAGACGTCGAACAACTGGATAAAAGCTTGATGATGCGCTCATCTCGGCGGATTGCAGCTTGAGCGTAGCAGCTCCGTCACCGTGCGCTTTTGCGTGCGCAGTGGGCCCATCCAGGAGTTCGGCAGTAATGGCTATCAGTGTTTTCGACCTGTTCAAAATCGGCATCGGCCCTTCCAGTTCACATACCGTGGGGCCCATGCGGGCGGCGGCGTTGTTTGTGCAGGGCTTGCGCGAGCGCGGGCTGCTTGAGCAGGTGCGGCGTGTCGAAGTCCAGCTGTTCGGCTCTTTGTCGGCCACCGGTATCGGCCACGGCAGCGACAATGCCGTGATCATGGGCCTGATGGGCGAGTGGCCGGATGCGATCGATCCGTCGCAAATCGGCATCCGCATCGCCGCCCTGCGCGAAACCGATACGCTGCTGCTCGACAGTCGCTTGCCGGTGCCCTTCATCTGGGCCCGGGACATGCGCCTGATCGACGAGAACCTGCCATTCCATCCCAACGCCATGACCTTGATAGTCGAGGGTGATGACGGCGAGTTGCATCGCGACACCTACTATTCGGTCGGCGGCGGTTTTGTCGTCGATGAGGCTCAGGCCTCCAGCGGTGTCGTCGACCTCGACCGCACCGTGTTGCCTTATGACTTTTCCAGTGCGGCCGAGCTGTTGGAGCTGTGTAAAAAGCACAACCTGCGCGTGGCTGAATTAATGATGGCCAACGAGAAGGTCTGGCGCAGCGAAGAAGAAATTCGCAGCGGCCTGATGAAGCTCTGGCGCGCCATGCAGGATTGCGTCGAACAAGGCCTGAAGCACGAAGGCATCCTGCCCGGCGGGCTGAACGTGCGCCGTCGCGCGGCCAAGCTGCACCGCAGCCTGCAGGAGCTGAACAAACCCAACGTGATCGGCTCGACCTTGAGCGCCATGGAGTGGGTCAACCTGTTCGCCCTGGCGGTCAACGAAGAAAACGCTGCCGGCGGGCGCATGGTCACGGCACCGACCAACGGCGCGGCGGGGATCATTCCGGCGGTACTGCACTACTTCATGAAGTTCAGCGAAGCGGTGACCGACGCCAATGTCGTTGACTACTTCCTCAGTGCGGCGGCAGTGGGAATCCTGTGCAAGAAGAACGCCTCGATCTCCGGTGCCGAAGTCGGCTGCCAGGGCGAAGTCGGTTCGGCCTGCGCCATGGCGGCGGCCGGGCTGGCGGAAATTCTTGGCGCCACACCAGAGCAACTGTGCAACGCGGCGGAGATCGGTCTGGAGCACAACCTCGGCCTGACCTGCGACCCGGTGGGTGGACTGGTCCAGGTGCCGTGCATCGAGCGCAACGCGATTGCCGCAGTGAAGGCGATCAATGCGGCGCAAATGGCATTACGGGGCGATGGCCAGCACTTTATCTCGCTGGACCGGGTGATCCGCACCATGCGCGATACCGGTGCCGATATGCATGACAAATATAAAGAGACATCGCGGGGTGGGTTGGCGGTTAGTGCGGTGGAGTGCTGAGACCGAGTCGCCTTCATCGTCGGAACGCCGCCCGGAGCAAGCTCGCTCCCACAGGTTTTGCGTCGGTCACAAAAATTGTGTTCACCTCGATCCCTGTGGGAGCGAGCTTGCTCGCGATAGCGCCAGACCAGTCAAAACTGCGCGCTAAGTGAACATCAGCTCGAAAACGCGCCACCTTTTAGCGCGTCGCTAACAGATAAATCGCCTTGCCAGTGATCGGGCACCAACCAGCCTTCGACCGCTCGTCACCCGTGCCTGCGGTGACACTCCTTTCCATCGCGGCGCAACGCCGTTCCCACAAGTGCTACCGAATTGCTCACAGCTCTTGGGCCAGGGCGCTTGCCAGCCCTGATGGCCATTTAAATCCCCCTGCCCTGCAAGACATATGTAGACACATTCCGACGTCGTTTTCAGGAGTTATTGAACGCGCATTCAAAAATAGGCATGGCAATTGCTCTGTCATTACAAAGCCCGTCTCCCACGCGAGAACGATGGCCATAAAAAGAGCCTCCGCCTGAGGCCATCACCCGCTTTGTGTGAGGAGATACCGCGATGACGACGTTCAACTCCGGGGCCCAACCCCAGAACCGTGCGCCTCAATCCATCGGCTTTCTGCTGCTGGACAATTTCACGCTGATTTCTCTGGCCTCCGCAGTGGAACCCCTGCGCATGGCCAACCAATTGTCCGGTCGCGAGCTGTATCGCTGGACCACACTCACCGTCGATGGCGGTCAGGTCTGGGCCAGTGACGGCCTGCAGATCACCCCCGACGCCTCCATGCACAAAGCCCCGCCAATGGACACCGTGATTGTTTGCGGTGGCATCGGCATCCAGCGCACGGTTACCCGCGAACACGTGTCGTGGCTGCAAAGCCAGGCCCGCCAGTCCCGCCGCCTCGGCGCGGTGTGCACCGGCAGCTGGGCCCTGGCCTGCGCCGGCCTGCTCGACGGTTTTGATTGCAGCGTGCACTGGGAATGCCTGGCGGCGATGCAGGAAGCTTTCCCCCGTGTAGCGATGAGCACCCGCTTGTTCACCCTCGACCGTAACCGTTTCACCAGCTCGGGCGGCACCGCGCCGCTGGACATGATGCTGCACTTGATCAGCCGCGATCACGGGCGTGAACTGTCGGCCGCCATTTCGGAAATGTTCGTCTACGAGCGCATCCGCAACGAGCAGGATCACCAGCGTGTGCCACTCAAGCACATGCTCGGCACCAACCAGCCGAAATTGCAGGAAATCGTGGCGCTGATGGAGGCCAACCTCGAAGAGCCGATCGACCTCGACGAACTGGCGGTGTACGTCGCCGTTTCGCGACGTCAGCTGGAGCGGCTATTCCAGAAGTACCTGCACTGCTCACCGTCGCGCTATTACCTGAAGCTGCGTCTGATCCGCGCCCGGCAATTGCTCAAGCAAACGCCGATGTCGATAATCGAAGTGGCGTCGGTGTGCGGTTTCGTGTCCACGCCGCACTTCTCCAAGTGCTACCGCGAATACTTCGGCATTCCACCGCGTGACGAGCGCGTAGGGTCCAACACTACCCAGCAGGTGGCGATGATGCCGCTGCCGCAAGCGCTGGTGCTGTCGCCGTTGTCCGGGCCGTTGTCGGCGCTGAGCCAGGCGCGTAATGAGTCGACGTTTGCCAGCGTAAGGCTCTAGACCGCAGCGCCTTCATCGCGAGCAAGCTCGCTCCCACAGGTTCTGTGCCAGAACATCAATTTTGTGTTCGACACAAAGCCCTGTGGGAGCGAGCTTGCTCGCGATTGGATCTATCAGCCGCGATGGCTTTGCTGGTACTCCGACAACGCCGGCAGCAATTGTTTGTCGATGGCCTGGCGCACCGCCGGCAGGATCGTCGCGCTGCTGGTGTACATCTCCTTGACCATCTTGCGAAGCTCATACGCTCGCGCATCGTCCAAGCCCCTTACCACGCACTCGCAAGCCTGCTCGGCGGTGGCGCCACTGGGCACGTTGAACCCCAACGACTTGAGCTGGCCCAACAGGTCTTCCTGGTCTATCAAATCGGCGTGCATCATGACGCAATCCTTCTTCAGGGAACGGTGTCGTGGTTCGATTCTGGTGGTGGTGCCGGGTGTCGGCAAGGGCGAATTGTCGCAATGGCTCAATTGGTTATGAACATGTCGTTTTCGGCTAACCTGGCTCGCGGGGTAGTGGGCACACTGGACTCAGCTCGCTTCACGAAGGTTTGGTCACCCTCGCACGGCAGCTCCTCAGTACCCTCTGCCTCGATCCTGTCACGGCTTGATCGGGGTTTTTTTTGTCTGTGAATCAGGGAAATATGAGGTGTCTGTCCGGACGCCATCGCGGGCAAGCCACGCTCCCACAGGATCGGGGTTGCCACAGGTTTGGCGAACAACGCCAAACCTGTGGGAGCGGGCTTGCTCCGGGCTGCGTTCCGACGATGAACGATGACGCGGTTTAACGTTGTAGCACTAGGATGCGCGACAACAACTCATCCCGGTCCACATAGCAACCCTGGAAATGCCGCGCCCCGGTGGCGGGGTCGAAGGCGTTGCGGGCATGCAGGGTGCGGCGGTTGTCGAAGCACCACAACTCCCCGGGATTGAGCCGCTGCATCAACCTGAACCGAGGCTCGCGGGTCATCGCGATAAAGCGCCGGTAGGCGCGATAGAGCCTGGGCATCTGTTCCACCGACGCATCGAACGGTCCGCGCAGAAAGTTCGCCATGCGGATTTCCGACACCTGCCCCAACGCATCCAGGGCAATGATCGGCGCGAGGCAGCGGTAGTCGCTGTGACGGTCCTTGTTGCGAAACTCCACGGGGATTTCGCAGAGGTTTTTGAAGGATTCGGGGTCTTCCCGGCGCAAGGCGTCGGCGATGGCAAAACCATCGACAAAAATGCTCTCGCCACCCTCGGCGTCATTGACCAGGCAATGCAGGAACTGCAGCCCCGGTTGCAACTCACGGGTTGGCAAATCGCTGTGCAGCGGCAGGTTGAAGGCGGTGTAGGCGTTGCTGTCGGCGTCGGCCTTGGATTGCACGTTGAACAGCACGCCGAAATTGCTCTCGCGGATGAAGGAAATCCGTTGGGCGATCAGTTTCAGGGAGCCGGGTTCGGTGGGTACACCACGGACCTGGGTCAATCCGAAATCCCGAACCGCCAACAACCATTGTAACAAGGCGTCGGTGTCGTTCATCAGCGCTTGATACTCGAACACCGGCAACTGCAAATCGCTGTGCCAGAGCCTGGCTTTCGGCTTGCGTGCCTGGCGTTCGGCGCGGGACTCGTCGTCATAGGCGTGGGCGCGCAGCCAGCCGGGGTCGAAGCGGCTGCTGTGGCCGTCCTGCCAGTCAACCGACAGGCAACCTTCGGTGTCGATGTGCACTTGTTCAAGTGTCAGATCTTCAGCCACATCGACGATTTCCAGCACTTGCTCGCGGGTCACGGTGTAGACGCACTGCGGGCACGGGCAGTTATCCCGTAGCCATTGATGGTGGAAAGGGCTGACGCGATCGTCGGCCCAATTCACCAGAACACGGTCCGCCAGGGTCTGCACGCCAGTCAGCGCGCTGATCAACGGATAGGTACGAAAGTCGGCAAATGCTGCGGCGGTGTTCATGGCGATCTCCTTGTTATTTTTTTGGGGGTAATGCGATCACTCGGCCAATGTACTCGGGCGTTGGCAGGTCCGCCTGTTCGGCGACAATGGCTTGCAGTCGGCCCAAGGACAGTTCGCTGAACGGTGCCGAGCGCGGCCCGGCGAGATCCACGTGCAGCAGCATCTGTTCGTTGCCGGCGAGTTCCTGGGCATCACCGACCAGATGCAGGCTGTGATAGAGGTGCACGCGCTTGCTGTCGTGGGCAATGATTTGAGTGTGCACTTCGACTTGGGCGTCGAGCTTCACTTCGTGCAGGTAGTTGAGGTGCAGTTCGAGGGTGAACAGCGAGTTGCCGCTGGCTTCGCGGCTGTTGCTGTCCAGGCCCAGGCGATCCATCAGCGCGTCGGTGGCGTAGCTGAAAATCAGCAGGTAGAAGGCGTCGCGCAGGTGGCCGTTGTAGTCGACCCAGTCTGGGATGATGGTGGTTTGGTAGGTGGTGAGGGTGGGCATGGTTTCTGATCCAATTTGTGTGGTGACTGGACTGCCGCTATCGCGAGCAAGCTCGCTCCCACAGTGATTTGCAGTGTGAATACAATCTATGTCACTCAGCAGATCCCCTGTGGGAGCGAGCTTGCTCGCGATCGGGCCAGTGCTGCTGGCCCCAAAGCTTGGGCTTACTCGCTGAAAGCCATCCCATGCTTCTCTTTGGTGGTCTTCACCGCCTCCAGCACCGCCAGCAGGCAGTCATCACGATAGCGCTCCAGCGCCGAAATGCTGTGTTTGCCCAGTTGATCGCTGGTGCCATCGACCACGTCGTCGATCAGCTTGTCGGTCAGCTCCGGTGCCGGCAGGTAGGTCCACGGTAACTGCAACGCCGGGCCGAACTGCGCCATGAAGTGACGCATGCCGGCATCGCCACCGGCCAGGGTGTAGGTCAGGAACGTACCCATGAACGACCAGCGCAAACCGGCGCCGAAGCGGATTGCATCGTCGATTTCACCGGTGGTCGCCACACCGTCATTGACCAGGTGCAGTGCCTCACGCCACAGCGCCTCGAGCAGACGGTCGGCGATGAAGCCCGGCACTTCCTTGCGCACATGCAGAGGGCGCATCCCCAGGGATTCATAGACTTTCATCGCCGCTTGCACCGCTTCAGGGGCGGTGTTTTTGCCGCCGACCACTTCCACCAACGGCAGCAGGTAAACCGGGTTGAACGGGTGACCGACCACGCAGCGTTCCGGGTGCGTGGCGCTCTCGTAGAACTCGCTCGGCAACAGACCGGAGGTGCTGGAACCGATCAATGCATTGGGTTTGGCTGCCGCGCTGATTTTGCTGTGCAGGTCCAGTTTCAGTTCCAGGCGTTCCGGGGCGCTTTCCTGGATGAAATCGGCATCGCGCACGCACTCGTCGATAGTCGCGACAAAGCGCAGGCGATCTTGCGAAGCACCCGGCGCCAGGCCTTGTTTCTCCAGCGCGCCCCAGGCATTGGCGACGCGTTTGCGCAGGGCGGCTTCAGCGCCGGGTGCCGGGTCCCAGGCCACTACATCCAGGCCATGGGCGAGGGCGCGGGATACCCAGCCGCTGCCGATGACACCGCTGCCTAACGCTGCAAAGGTTTTGATTTCGGTGATAAAGCTCATGGTCGATTCCTGAATCTGGCTCGGAAAAAAAACTGTGGGAGCGAACTTTCTCGCGATGGCGTCGGTACATCCGATGCATCAATTGAGGCAGGTAAACCGCTATCGCGAGCAGGCTCGCTCCCACAGGGGGAAAGTTGTTTTGAATTAACCGCGCTTGGTCAGGCCCATTTTTGCCCGGCCTTCAGCCGGGGTCAGGACGCGGGCGCCGAGGCGGCTGAGGATTTCGCCGGCGCGCTCGACCAGTTGGCCGTTGGTCGCCAGCACGCCCTTGTCCAGCCACAGGTTGTCTTCCAGTCCGACTCGGACGTTGCCGCCGAGCAACACCGCTTGCGCTGCCATCGGCATCTGCATGCGACCGATACCGAAGCCGGCCCAGACCGCATCGGCCGGCAGGTTGTCGACCATGGCTTTCATGGTGGTGGTGTCCGCCGGCGCGCCCCAAGGGATACCCAGGCACAGCTGGAACAACGGGTTGTCGAGCAGGCCTTCCTTGATCATTTGCTTGGCGAACCACAGATGACCGGTGTCGAAGATTTCCAGCTCGGCTTTAACGCCCAGCTCCTGGATGCGTTTGGCACCAGCGCGCAGTTGCGCCGGGGTGGACACGTAAATGGTGTCGCCGTCGCCGAAGTTCAGGGTGCCGCAATCGAGGGTACAGATTTCCGGCAGCAGTTCTTCGACGTGGGCCAGACGGGTCAGCGGGCCGACCAGATCGGTGTTCGGGCCGAATTCCATCGGATTCTCGCCGGCACCGATTTCCAGGTCGCCGCCCATGCCGGCGGTGAGGTTGACGATGATGTCCACGTCCGCCTCGCGGATGCGCTCCATCACTTCGCGGTACAGCGCCACGTCACGGCTGAACTTGCCGGTTTGCGGGTCGCGTACATGGCAGTGAACCACGGTGGCGCCGGCCTTGGCGGCTTCCACGGCGGCAGCGGCGATTTGTTTCGGGGTGACCGGCACGTGTGGGCTCTTGGCGGTCGTGTCGCCAGCACCGGTGAGTGCGCAGGTGATGATGACGTCGTGGTTCATGAGGCGGTTCCTTACAGGCGAGTTTTTGGTTTTGGCCAGGCGTAGTGATCCCGTTCGCAGCCCATCAGGGCTGCGAGTCGGTGGTTCAATCGGGTTTATTTACTGGTCAGTTTCAGGTTTGCAGAGGCCGGTTTGCCATCGAAGGTGGTGACGCCTTCAAGCCAGCGTTTTTTGTCCTGCGGGTGATCATTCAGCCATTGTTTGGCCGACTCGAAAGCGTCCTTGTGATCCAGCAGCGGCTGCATCATCCGGCTCTCGTCTTCGGCGGTGAAGGTCAGGTTGGTCAGCAAACGGCTGATGTTCGGGCATTGCTCGGCGTATGTCGGCGCGGTGACGGTCCATACCGTGGCCTTGCCTTCGTCCGGCCCAAGGGCGTTCTCACTGCCGGTGAGGTAGGTCATTTTCACGTTGACGTTCATCGGGTGCGGCGCCCAGCCGAAGAACACCACGGCTTCGTTGCGACGTACGGCGCGATCCACGGCGGCGAGCATGCCGGCTTCGCTGGATTCGACCAGCTGGAACTTGCCGAGGCCGAACTGGTTCTTGGAGATCATCGCCTTGATCTGGGTGTTGGCGCCCGAGCCAGGCTCGATGCCGTAGATCTTGCCGCCCAGTTCTTTTTCGAATTTGGCGATGTCAGCGAAGGTTTTCAGGCCCTTGTCCGCGAGGTAGGTCGGCACGGCGAGGGTCGCGCGGGCGTCTTGCAGGCTTGGTGCTTCAAGCACCTTGACTTGTTTGGCGTCGACGAACGGGGTGATGGTCTGGGTCATCAGCGGGTTCCAGTAGCCGAGGAACAGGTCCAGACGCTGGTCGCGGATCCCGGCGAAGATGATTTGCTGGGAGGCGCTGGTTTGTTTGGTGCTGTAGCCGAGGCCATCGAGCAATACCTGGGTCATGGCACTGGTCGCGATCACGTCGGTCCAGTTCACTACACCCATGCGCACGTTCTGGCACGCGGCGGGTTCGGCGGCCATGACACTGGCGCTCAGCAAAGCGGTACCACTGAGTGCAAGAACACAGCTGCTGATCAGTCGTTTCATCTCAGGTTCCTCGGCAGTTTCGTTATTGTGGGTCCGGTCGTCTTTGTGCGCCGGTGATGCCAAGTTACGCAGCTAAGCGGCCGTGAAAGCGCACTGCGGCGACCAGCTCTTGCACTGCAGCGACCTGTGCTCTTGAATGCCGCGTGCAACTGGCGTATCAACATCCCTACGCTGCCCGCCCTCTTGTTACCTGCTCAGCGAGTGCGCTCCATGTCCCAGGATTTCTACCTCTTGTTGATGCCGGGTTTCTCGGCCATTGGATTTATCTCGGCCATCGAGCCGCTGCGGGTCGCCAATCGCTTTCGCGGCGAGTTGTACCGCTGGCATGTGTTAAGCGCGGACGGCGGGGCGGTGCTGGCCAGCAACGGCATGTCGGTCAACGCCGATGCGGCGCTGGAGCCGCTGAAGAAAGGCGCGACGCTGTTGGTGGTCGCCGGCTTCGAACCGCTCAAATTCGCCACCCCGGCGCTGGAACACTGGCTGCGCCGGCTGGACAACGAAGGCGTGACCCTTGGCGCCATCGACACCGGCAGCTTCATCCTCGCCGAGGCGGGTTTGCTCGACGGCCATCGCCTGACCCTGCACTGGGAAGCCATCGACGCCTTCAAGGAGTCTTATCCACAGCTCAGCGTCACCCAGGAGCTGTTCGAGATCGACCGTCGGCGCATTACTTCCGCCGGCGGCACCGCCTCCATTGATCTGATGCTGGATCTGATCGCCCAGGCCCACGGCCCGGAGTTGGCGATCCAGGTCAGCGAACAATTCGTACTCGGCCGTATCCGCCCGCGCAAAGACCACCAGCGCATGGAAGTCGCCACGCGCTACGGCATCAGCAACAAGAAGCTGGTGCATGTGATTGGCGAGATGGAGCAGCACAGCGAACCGCCGCTGAGCACGCTGGAACTGGCGGAATCGATCAAGGTGACGCGGCGACAGTTGGAGCGCCTGTTTCGCCTGCATCTGAACGACACGCCGAGCAATTTCTACCTGCGGTTAAGGCTGGAGAAAGCCCGGCAGCTGCTGCGACAGACGGACATGAGCGTGCTTGAAGTGAGCATTGCCTGCGGGTTTGAATCGCCGTCGTATTTCACCCGCAGTTATCGGGCGAAGTATGAGCGGTGCCCGAGGGAAGATCGGCGTACCGCCAAGGCGTGATTCTGAAAACACTGGAGAAACCTGTGGGAGCGAGCTTGCTCGCGATAGCGGTCTGTCAGACACATTGATGTTGACTGATACACCGCCATCGCGAGCAAGCTCGCTCCCACATTAGTTCTTTGGTGCCTGGAGGATCAGGTTACTTCTTCACCAATGCCGAACACGCTGCCTTATAGGCCTCATGCTGATATTTGTTCAGCGTCCCCGGCAGCTCAAAATTGTGCTTCTTGGCCTGGGCATTGATGGTCTGCGGCGACAGTAGGGCTACCTCGCAACTCTCCAGCAACTGGAAAACCCCTTCGATCTTGAACGTGGTCGGCCCACCAGCGAATTCGCCTTTCTTGCTGCGCTTCTTGATCGCGATGCGGTCGATGGAATTCTCACGGACAAACGAAGCGACCTGAGCGGCAAACACTTTGACGTTGGCGGCTTCGTCATCATCGTCCAGGGCAATTTTCTTGGTGGCGAGCGCGACATGGCCCAGTGCCTGACCGTCCAGGGTGGCCACGGCGATGATTGCTTCGCTGCCTTTGATTTCGATGCCGCAGACTTTCATGTTCAATCCCATTAGTGACAGAGGGTGTGCAGCTTACAGTTCAAGCTGGCTGGCAGTGATGCCAAATGCCAAAGCGATTTTTTCGCGAGTGGCTTTACGGGGCTTGGCGACGGTTTCCTGTTGGGCAAAGGCAGGCTGGGTTATGCCCATGCGTTTGGCCACTTCATCCTGGGTAAGGTTCAAGTGTTCGCGCCAGGCGCGGATAGGGGTAGCGCCATCGACGATGCGGCTCACCACCTCATGAGGGATCAAGTCGGGCTCGATTTTCTGCGCCACGTATTGTGCATAGGGAATGACCACGAAGGCTGGATTGCCTTCGGCGTCGTTGATGATTTGAATGTCAGTAGGTGCGTTCATCGCGTTTTTTGACCTCTTGAATACTGACCACTTTGATCGCGCCATCCCAATCAAACATGACCCGATAGTTACCGACACGCAGTCGATAAGCATAGTCATGACCGACCAGTGCTTTGACATTGCCTGCCTCAGGCATGCCAGCGAGCGCCGTGATGGCATCACGAACCTGAATCTGGTGAACGGAATGCAATCTCAAGAGTTGCTTAACGGCCTTTCGAGTCCAGTGAATGCTGTTCATGGAAGAATATAAGTCTTTTATAAGATTTGCGAATCTTTACTTATATTTTTATGGTTGGCCATCAACAACATTTGTCGGCATGTTGCGTGAAAAGTCCGCAGAGCAGCGGCTTTGGACAGAAGCTGTAGGTCAGATCAGAGTGCTTTGCGGGAAAAGGTTTTTTTGGCGATTGAAAGCTGGTGGTAGTGCCAGCTTTCAGCGGGACATTCAGGACTATTCCTGCCCAATCGACTCCAAAAACTCCGACCGCTCGTCGCTCATCCGCGCAATGCAATCGTTCTGGGCAATGGTGAACGCCTTGCTGCCACTGGTGGCCGGGAAGGCTTCGACGGCGCAGTCGGCGTCGCGGGTCTTCAGCCATTGCTGTTGGGCGGCTTTGATCTTGGCGGTGATGTCGGCCAGTTGCGACGGGTTTTTGCCGTACTGCGACTGCATGCGGTCGTTCAGGCCCTGGAGGTTTTCCTTGAGCAAGTCTTCGGCGGTGGTTTTGCTGAAGGCCGAGCACTCGAGGGTCTGGACGTCGTTTTCGACTTTGTCGCACGGGTTGTCGTCGGACACCTCGGCTGCGTGTACGCCGGTCGCAATCAGTGCCAAAGCCAGAAGGATGGATTTCATTCAGGTCGCCGCTCTATTCCAGTGATGCGGCGAATTCTGGCCCAAGCCGAGGGCCTTGAACAGGTCGGTGATAGTGCCTGGCGACGACCCTTTGTCGCGGATTGACGCTTTCGGCAATTCCCCTGTCGTTTTTGCACCCGGCTGCTTGGGCACCGAGGCATATGCTGGCCCAAAGCGCCGGCAGACGATTCGGCGCATGAATCGCTAATAAGGGGACAGCCTGATGAGCCCAGCCGAATTGCACGCCGACAGCATCGTTATCGACGGGCTGATTATTGCCAAGTGGAACCGCGAGCTGTTTGAAGACATGCGCAAAGGCGGTCTGACCGCGGCCAACTGCACCGTGTCGGTGTGGGAGGGCTTCCAGGCCACCGTCAACAACATCGCCGCGAGCCAGAAGCTGATCCGCGAGAACAGCGACCTGGTGATTCCGGTGCGCACCACCGCCGATATCCGCAAGGCCAAGGAACAGGGCAAGACCGGCATTCTCTTTGGTTTCCAGAATGCTCACGCGTTTGAAGACCAGATCGGCTACGTCGAGGTGTTCAAGCAGCTCGGCGTCGGTATTGTGCAGATGTGCTACAACACCCAGAACCTGGTGGGCACCGGCTGCTACGAGCGTGACGGCGGCCTGTCGGGTTTCGGTCGTGAAATCGTCGCCGAGATGAACCGGGTCGGCGTAATGTGCGACCTGTCCCACGTCGGCTCGAAAACGTCCGAAGAAGTCATCCTCGAATCCAAGAAGCCGGTCTGCTACTCCCACTGCCTGCCGTCGGGGCTCAAGGAGCACCCGCGCAACAAGTCCGATGAAGAACTGAAGTTCATTGCCGACCACGGCGGTTTCGTCGGGGTGACCATGTTCGCGCCGTTCCTGGCCAAGGGTATCGATTCGACCATCGACGACTACGCCGAAGCGATCGAATACACCATGAACCTGGTTGGCGAAGACGCGATCGGCATCGGCACCGACTTCACCCAGGGCCATGGCCAGGACTTCTTCGAATACCTGACCCACGACAAGGGCTACGCCCGCCGCTTGACCAGCTTCGGCAAGATCATCAACCCGCTGGGCATCCGCACCGTGGGCGAGTTCCCGAACCTGACCGAGACCCTGCTCAAGCGCGGCCACTCCGAGCGCGTGGTGCGCAAGATCATGGGTGAGAACTGGGTGAATGTCCTCAAGGACGTTTGGGGCGAATAAGCCGCCGCATCTCTGAATCCTTTCCCGCTGCCGTCCGTGCAGCGGGCAACGCAACGAATTTTCTGGAGTCAAGTTTCCATGGCCAAAATCGCCCCGCAATTGCCAATCGAAGTCGACAGCGAAACCGGTGTCTGGACCTCCGACGCCCTGCCGATGCTGTATGTGCCGCGCCATTTCTTCGTCAACAACCACATGGGCATCGAGGAAGTGCTGGGCGCTGAAGCCTATGCCGAAATCCTCTACAAGGCCGGCTACAAGTCCGCCTGGCACTGGTGTGAAAAAGAAGCCGAATGCCACGGCCTGGAAGGCGTCGCGGTGTTCGAGCACTACATGAAGCGCCTGTCGCAGCGCGGCTGGGGCCTGTTCAAGATTCAGGACATCGATCTCGACAAAGGCACCGCCAGCGTCAAGCTCGAACACTCGGCATTCGTCTATGTGTACGGCAAGGTCGGACGTAAGGTCGACTACATGTTCACTGGCTGGTTTGCAGGGGCCATGGACCAGATCCTGGCCGCTCGCGGCAGCAAGATCCGCACCGTGGCCGAGCAAGTCTACGGTGGCTCCGAAGAGGGCCACGAAGACGGTTTGTTCACCGTCAAGCCGTTGTAAGTCGAGGAACCCGCCATGGCTTTCGAAGCAATGTTCCAACCGATCCAGATCGGTAAACTGACCATCCGCAACCGCGTGCTCAGCACCGCGCACGCCGAGGTTTATGCCACCGACGGCGGCATGACCACCGACCGGTACGTCAAGTATTACGAAGAGAAAGCCAAGGGCGGGATCGGCCTGGCGATTTGTGGTGGCTCGTCCGTCGTGGCGATCGACAGCCCGCAGGAGTGGTGGAGCTCGGTGAACCTGTCCACCGACCGCATCATTCCGCACTTCCAGAATCTGGCCGATGCTATGCACAAGCACGGCGCCAAGATCATGATCCAGATTACCCATATGGGTCGTCGCTCGCGTTGGGACGGCTTTAACTGGCCAACGTTGATGTCGCCGTCGGGCGTGCGTGAGCCGGTGCACCGTGCCACTTGCAAGACCATCGAGCCGGAAGAAATCTGGCGGGTGATAGGCAACTATGCGCAGGCTGCGCGTCGTGCCAAGGCCGGTGGCCTGGACGGCGTGGAATTGTCGGCCGTGCACCAGCACATGATCGACCAGTTCTGGAGCCCGCGCGTCAACAAGCGTACCGACGAATGGGGCGGTACCTTCGAAGGCCGCATGAAGTTCGGCCTGGAAGTCTTGAAAGCCGTGCGCGCCGAGGTCGGTGACGACTTCTGCGTGGGCATGCGCATCTGCGGTGATGAGTTCCACCCGGACGGCCTGTCCCACGAAGACATGAAGCAGATCGCCAAGTATTACGACGACACCGGCATGCTCGATTTCATCGGCGTCGTCGGCTCGGGTTGCGACACTCACAACACCCTGGCCAACGTGATTCCGAACATGAGTTACCCGCCCGAGCCGTTCCTGCACCTGGCGGCCGGGATCAAGGAGGTGGTCAAGGTTCCGGTGCTGCACGCGCAGAACATCAAGGACCCGAACCAGGCCACGCGCATTCTGGAGGGCGGCTACGTCGACATGGTCGGCATGACCCGCGCCCACATCGCCGACCCGCACCTGATCGCCAAGATCAAGATGGGCCAGATCGACCAGATCAAGCAGTGCGTCGGCGCCAACTACTGCATCGACCGTCAATACCAAGGCCTGGATGTGTTGTGCATCCAGAACGCCGCAACTTCCCGTGAATACATGGGCCTGCCACACATCATCGAAAAAACCACCGGCGTGAAACGCAAAGTGGTGGTAGTTGGCGCCGGCCCTGCGGGGATGGAAGCCGCTCGCGTTGCCGCCGAGCGTGGCCACAACGTGACCCTGTTCGAGAAGAAAGAATTCATCGGCGGCCAAATCACCACCGCTTCGAAAGCACCGCAACGGGACCAGATCGCCGGTATCACCCGCTGGTACCAGCTGGAACTGGCTCGGTTGAAAGTCGATCTGCGCCTGGGCACTGCGGCGGATGCGCCGACCATCATGGACCTGCGTCCAGACGTGGTGGTGCTGGCTGTCGGTGGACATCCGTTCATCGAGCAGAACGAACACTGGGGTGCGGCTGAAGGCCTGGTGGTCAGCAGCTGGGATGTGCTCGACGGCAAGGTTCTGCCTGGCAAGAACGTGCTGGTTTACGACACCATTTGCGAGTTCACCGGTATGTCTACCGCCGACTTCATTGCGGACAAGGGCAGCCAGGTCGAAATCGTCACCGACGACATCAAGCCGGGCGTGGCGATTGGCGGCACGTCGTTCCCGACGTACTACCGCAGCATGTACCCGAAAGAAGTGATCATGACCGGCGACATGATGCTGGAGAAGGTCTACCGCGAAGGCGACAAGCTGGTGGCAGTGCTGGAAAACGAATACACCGGTGCCAAAGAGGAGCGGGTGGTGGACCAGGTGGTCATCGAAAACGGTGTGCGCCCGGACGAGGAAATCTACTACGCCTTGAAGGAAGGCTCCCGCAACAAAGGCCAGATCGACGTTGAAGCCTTGTTCGCGATCAAGCCGCAACCTTGCCTGGAGCAGAGCGGCGACGGCTACCTGCTGTTCCGCATCGGTGATTGCGTGGCACAGCGCAACGTGCATGCCGCGATCTACGACGCGCTGCGGTTGTGCAAGGATTTCTAAGAGCTTGTGGATAACCCTTGTAGGAGCGAGCTTGCTCGCGATGGACGTGAACGATGACGCGGGGAGTCTGATTTAACGCGACGTTCTCAGGTTTTTCGCGAGCAAGCTCGCTCCTACAAGGAATCGGGCAAGGCATCCAGGTAGTTTGGCCTGCAAGACCCTGCGGTCTTTGGGAGCTTCACCTATGTTGAACACCCTTCTTCCAATCCTGCTGTTCGCTGCCCTGGGCCTTGGCGTCCTCGGTGCTTTGCGGCGGGTGAATATGTGGCGCCGGGGCCGGGCTTCGAAAGTCGACCTGATCGGCGGCCTGTTCGCCATGCCCAAGCGCTACATGGTCGACTTGCACCATGTGGTAGCGCGGGACAAATACATTGCCAACACCCACGTCGCCACGGCCGGCGGTGCGGTGGCGTCCATCGTGCTGGCGATTCTGGTGCACGGTTTCGGCCTGCATAACCGCTTCCTCGGCTATGCGTTGCTGCTGATGACGGCTGTGATGTTCGTCGGTGCGATCTTTGTTTACCTGCGCCGGCGCAACCCGCCGTCGCGTCTGTCGAAAGGCCCTTGGATGCGCCTGCCGAAAAGCCTGCTGGCGTTCTCGGCCTCGTTCTTCCTGTTGACCCTGCCGGTGGCGGGCATCCTCCCGGAAAACTTCGGTGGCTGGCTGTTGGCGGCGATTCTCGGCGTTGGCGTGCTGTGGGGCGTGTCGGAACTGTTCTTCGGCATGACCTGGGGCGGGCCGATGAAGCACGCCTTCGCCGGTGCCTTGCACCTGGCCTGGCACCGTCGCGCCGAGCGCTTCGGTGGCGGTCGTTCCACGGGCCTCAAGCCTCTGGACTTGAACGACCCGACCGCGCCACTGGGCGTGGAAAAACCCAAGGATTTCACCTGGAACCAGTTGCTCGGCTTCGACGCCTGCGTGCAGTGCGGTAAATGTGAAGCAGCGTGCCCGGCGTTTGCTGCCGGCCAGCCACTGAACCCGAAAAAACTGATTCAGGACATGGTCGTCGGCCTGGCTGGTGGCACCGATGCCAAGTTCGCCGGCAGTCCGTATCCAGGCAAGGCCATCGGTGAGCACGCAGGCAATCCGCATCAACCGATCGTCAACGGTCTGGTAGATGCCGAAACCCTGTGGTCATGCACCACCTGCCGTGCCTGTGTCGAGGAATGCCCGATGATGATCGAGCACGTCGATGCCATCGTCGACATGCGTCGCCATCTGACCCTGGAAAAAGGCGCGACCCCGAACAAGGGCGCGGAAGTCCTGGAAAACCTGATCGCCACCGACAACCCGGGCGGCTTCGCGCCGGGCGGGCGGATGAACTGGGCGGCAGATTTGAACCTCAATCTGCTCAGCGAAAAGAAATCCACCGACGTGCTGTTCTGGGTCGGCGACGGCGCCTTCGACATGCGCAACCAGCGCACCCTGCGCGCCTTCGTGAAAGTGCTGAAAGCGGCGAAAATCGACTTCGCCGTGCTCGGCCTCGAAGAGCGCGACAGCGGCGACGTGGCCCGGCGCCTGGGCGACGAAGCGACCTTCCAGCTGTTGGCCAAGCGCAACATTCAGACCCTGGCCAAATACAGTTTCAACCGCATCGTCACCTGCGATCCGCACAGCTTCCACGTGCTGAAAAACGAGTACGGCGCTTTCGATGGCAACTACCTGGTGCAGCACCACAGCACCTACATGGCGGAAATCATCGATGCTGGCGCGCTCAATCTCGGTCAGCACAAAGGCGACAGCGTGACCTACCACGACCCGTGCTACCTCGGACGCTACAACGGCGAGTACGAGGCGCCGCGTCAGGTGTTGCGCGCCCTCGGGATCGAAGTGAAAGAGATGCAACGTTCCGGCTTCCGTTCGCGCTGCTGCGGCGGTGGTGGCGGTGCGCCGATCACCGACATTCCCGGCAAGCAACGTATTCCCGACATGCGCATGGAAGACATTCGCGAAACCGGCGCCGAACTGGTGGCCGTGGGTTGCCCACAATGCACGGCGATGCTCGAAGGCGTAGTCGAACCCCGTCCGCTGATCAAGGACATTGCCGAACTGGTGGCCGACGCGCTGCTGGAAGACGACGCGGCAAAGCCGGCGGCGCCGGCCAAACGTGAACCTGCGGAGGTGCACTGATGAGCGACATTATCCGCCGCGACCCGCGGGCCGAATGGATCGCCCGCAACCGGCTGCACCCGCTACACGCGGCCATGCAACCGGCGCAACACAGCTGGATGGGGCCGAATGGCGTCATCCGCAAGAATCCCCACGGCATTGGCTTTATCGGCCCCAACGGCATCAAGCGTATCGACCGTAGCGGCGCCCAGCAGGGTGGGGCGACTAAACGTTCAGCCGCTGTTGAAGTGCAGTTGCCATTGCATCAGGTGGCCGCGCCGGCGTTTTACATCAGCGTGGTGCCGGACATGGTCGGTGGTCGCTTGAGCAGCCACGACCGCGACTTGCTGGGCCTGGCCCATCAGTTGGCCGGCAAGGACGGCGCAGTGCTGGCCGTGGTGTTCGGCGAGCACAAGGAAAACGCTTTCGCCACGGCGGGCGTCGACCGCCTGTTGGTGCTGGAAGGCGAAGAATTCAACGGTTATGCACCGGAACAACGGGTCCAGGGCCTGCGGGCTGTGGATAACCAGTTCAGCCCGCGTCACTGGTTGCTGCCGGACAGTCGCAGCGGTGGTGGCGAGCTCGGCCGACGTTTCGCCGCGGCACTGGGCGAACGCCCGGCCACGCGGGTCTGGCAAGTCAAGGATCAGGAGTGCATCGGCCGCGCCGGCGCAGGCCTGCAAGACCTTGCCCGTCCGCTGGCGCGCTTGATTCTGGCGGCTGCCGAGTGCGCCGAACCGGTCAGCGAAACCCGTCACGAAGCCTTGCCCGTAGAGTTATCCACAACCGTGGCACGCAGCCTGTCACGGATCGAAGATCTGGGCGCGGTGGCAGTCGATCCGGCGGCAATCCCCATGGCCGAAGCCGAGTTCATTTTCTCCGGCGGCAACGGGGTCAAGGATTGGGGACTTTTCCACAGGACCGCCGAAGCCCTCGGCGCGACCGAAGGTGCCTCGCGGGTGGCGGTGGACGACGGTTTCATGGCCCGCGATCGTCAGGTCGGCGCGTCCGGTACCTGGGTCACCGCACGGGTCTATGTGGCAGTGGGGATTTCCGGGGCGATCCAGCATCTGCAAGGCATTGGTGCCTGCGACAAGGTGGTGGCGATCAACCTTGACCCTGGCTGCGACATGATCAAGCGTGCCGACCTCTCGGTGATCGGTGAGAGCGCGGAGATTCTTCAAGCCTTGATCGAGGCGGTAGAGGCTTACCGCAACGACGCCAAGCGCGATGCGGCTTAAGGGAAGGAAAGGTTTATGAGCACGAAAATCATCAGCCTGGTGTCCATCGGCGCCCACCCGACGTCCGGTCGGCCACGTCGCGCGGAGCAGGATGCGCGGGCGGTAGAACTGGGTCTGCAACTGGCTGGGGATAACCTGCAAGTGCTGCATGCCGGCGACATCGCCGAGCCTGCATTGCGTGCTTACCTGGGCATGGGGCTGGAGCAACTGCATGTGTTGGAGCAACCGCAAGGCGCCGATGCGCTACCGGCGCTGACCGAGTATCTGCGCGATGCAGGTGCTCAGGTGGTGTTGACCGGCAGTCAGGCGGAAACCGGCGAAGGCTCGGGCATGTTGCCGTTCCTGCTCGCCGAAAGCCTGGGCTGGCCGCTGGTGGTGGGGCTGGCGCAGGTCGAGTCCATTGACGGCGGTTCGGCGCTGGTGCTGCAGGCCTTGCCGCGCGGTCAACGCCGGCGGCTGAAGGTACGCCTGCCGTTTCTGGCAACGGTGGATAACGCCGCGCCCAAGCCTCGCCAGAGCGCTTACGGCCCGGCCCGACGCGGCGTGCTGCAAGCGCAGGAAGTTGAAGTCATCGATGATCAATTGCTTGCGGTCGCCAGCCTGCAACCAGCCAAGCCACGGCCCAAGCGCCTGAAGGTGATCAAGGCCAAGAGCGGCGCCGATCGTATGAAAGCCGCGACAGCCAAGGCCAGTGGTGGAGGCGGGCAGGTGCTCAAAGGCGTGACGGCGCAAGCTGGGGCTGAGGCGATACTCAAGTTGTTGATTGAAGAAGGCGTGGTCCGCTAAGGCGGCGCCTCAAGCTGCAACAACCGGATATAAAACCGCCCCTCCGGCGAGTTGTCGCGCCGTAAGCGCCCGGGTAAAACGGGTGCTCCTTGTCCTGTGGAGTTCAGGTAAATGACTGTTGTGTTTCGTTCGGCCGTGCGCGCCGATGCGCGAGAGATTGCCCGTTTGTTTCAAATCTCGTCGGAGGGCGCTTCGGATTACATCTGGAGCCAACTTGCGAAACCCGGGCAGGATCTGCTGGACGTCGGCGCCATTCGTTATGCCCGCGACGATGTGGACTTCTCCTACCAGAATTGCCTCATCGCCGAAGCCGGTGGAGAAGTCATCGGCATGATGCACAGCTACGTGATGCGCCACGATCTGCAGGCGGAACCGACAACAGACCCGGTGTTGGCGCCGTACGCCGACATGGAAATCCCGGACACGCTCTACATTTCGAGCCTGGCGCTGCATGAGGGTTGGCGCAACCGGGGTCTTGGCGTGCAATTCCTGGCCCATGCCAGGGCGCGCGCCAACCAGCTCGGGCTCAATGGCTTGAGCCTCATCGACTATGCCGCCAATACCGGTGCCCGGCGTTTCTATGAGCGCCATGGCTTCCGCATCGTTGATAGCTGCCAGGTTACGCCGCATCCGATGATTCGGGTCACGGGCGAAGCCTTTTTGATGCAATGGCCTTAGCGGGTTTCCTGCGCAGGGGTGACCCTAGCAGAACTGATAGTGTTCGCATTACTGATGACTTGTTAGGGTACTGAGCAGTTAATACCCGCTTTCGCCAGCAGGGCTTGTCAGAGCTTCGGATGCCGAATCATGCATGGCGCAGCGGGTTGATCAGACCTCATCAAGGATCCTGCTGATGCGCACATCCGCCCAAACCCAGCGTGAAGTAGTCTCTCCTGCAGCGGCTCCGCCGTACCCCCGGACCCTGTTGCTGGCTACGGACCTGCAACAAAGCATACTCGCTGAGTTGGACCGCAATGGTCCGAACCACTTTGCGTATTCCCCCTATGGCTTGCAAAGCAGCCTGCATCAGGCTTCGACCCCATTGGGCTTCAATGGGCAACTCAGAGAGCGTCCTACCGGTTGCTATCACCTGGGCAATGGACATCGGGTCTATAACCCGGTGCTGATGCGGTTCCACAGCCCGGATCGGTTGAGTCCGTTCGGGAAGGGGGGAATCAATGCGTACGCCTATTGTTCAGGCTCGCCAATGAACAGAGTTGATCCAACCGGTGAGTCGTGGTTCTCATTGCTTGGGCAAGCCGTAGGTGCAGGTTTGAATCTGATTTTTGCCGGTGCAGCGATTAACAGGGCTGCCAGCGCAATTGTGTCAGGAGCAACGCAAACGTTGCGTATGCGAATTGGGAACACGCTGAGTTTCTGGGGTGGTGCAGGGAGTCTGCCATTCCGTGGGGCAACAATTCCTGCGGCGATGACCGCCCGGATACCCGAAGTCGCGTCGATAGTAACAAGCTCGGGTGTCATGGCCGGCCAGAGTTTGACGGGTTCAGGTGCGGTCATGCAGAACTCCGTTATTGCCGGGACATGGTGGGCGGCTGCTGCGAAGAATGGGCAGTCGAGGCCGCGAGTTTTGTGGGAGGCAGCCAAAGAGGCCAGTGGATGGAACTTGTTGCGAGGGCAAGCGCCCGGCCAGGTTCCAGGCAGGCCTCCTGACATTCCTCTGGGAGAGGTCATTGTGGAAAACGCAACAAATGTAAGGGGCACTTAGCATTTTTACGCCATCGGTATTTCCAGAAATGGAATTACCCAAAGTCTCTGTTCGCGTTCCCGGGGGGACGCACCGCGCACGCCGTACTGCTTGATGAGCTAGAGTTTTACTTGCGCTGGCAAGGAGTGCAGCACAGTTTCGGGGATATTCAGACGTTCAGCGCCAACTCATAGAACTTGTTTTATGAACGGGTTGAATATGAAGGCTTTCAACCGATACCTGATGCTTTTTGCAGGGACCCTGTGTGTGTCTTCGGGATCGATGCCTGCCCCCCAGACACCAGCACCCGGAACGCCCCCTGAAGTCGAGCGGGATTTTTTTCAGTGGCTGGATTCCGACCAGGGCCAGAAAGCCTCGCTGGCGCAAATGCGTGAGCGTTGCGACAGGGTACTGGATGCCGATAAGCACCTCAGTTGCTCGGTGACGGTCTTCGCCAGAATGCTTGAAGCCAAAGCCACCAACCAACTTCCCGAATACTACTTGGCGATCAAGGGCAAGCATGCCCGGGCGATTGCCGCCAGCTCCGATCTGAAGCCTCTATTCTCCACGTTTGGCAGCAAATCACTGGCTGTCCTGGCGGCGACCGGCGATTTCACGCTCAAGGGTTCGACGCGGCATGAGGTGCTGCCGCTCCATCCGTATGCCAATGATTTTTACATCGCTGAACAAGTGTTGCCATTTATCGAGGTCGGCGCGGCCAATGGTGTCTCGGCGCGTTTTGTACTGGACACGGGCGCACCGCAAACCCGGGTCAACATCGACACGGCGAAACAGATGGGCATCAAGTTGTTGCCCGATGCTTTTTATCGCTACAGCACGTTTTATGGCGAAAAGGGCTTGGCCGCGAGGCTGGGAATTCTCAGGTCGCTGAAAGTCGGCACCCGCGAGTTCAGAAACGTCCTGGTCTTTGTCAGCGACCGGGATAATCTGTTGGGGCTGGATCTGATCGGCAAGCTGGGGCGCTTGAAGATCACCAGCAGAACACTGGAGCTAAATCCCCCGCCTGCCACACGCTGTGATGCGTCGATTTTCGTTGGCCGACTGGATCTCAATCAACGGTTGGTGGTGGCCGCACAGCTGGATCGCCGGGCAACGCAGGCCATCGTCGATACCGGAAATGTCGACTACCTGACGGCCTCGTCGCCCGGCAGGCACGTCAGCGTTGTTCAGGGGCTAACACCCGGAAGTTCGAGCGTTTCCACCAACGACAACAAGCGCTTCCAACGCTTCGACGGCGTATTGGCCCTGCAAGGCATCACCATGGCAGTCACCTACAAATACTACCCGGGCTTTACCATCCCGCCGTCGCTGATAGGCGGGCAATATGTCCCGTCGATATTGCTCGGATGGCGCGCCTTCAAAGACTTTGAATTGAATCTGGACCTGGATTCAGGTCGCTCATGTCTCAATAAAGTTTGAACAACTTCGGTGTTTACCCACAATCCCTGTTGGTGGTTCTGTGGATAACATGTTCGTCCCTCGCTACACCCCATATAGATCAAGCCCTACAAACTGTCGCTCAAAAAACAACCAGCCTGGTTCGAGTATTTTCCAAGCTTTTCAAGGGGATAAGTGCTGTTGTGGATGCAGACTTGCCCCCAATCTCTGTTGGCGCTTCTGTGGATAAGATGTTTGCTATCGGCTGTAGGCCTTATAGACAGAGGCGTGCAGGGCTTTGATCGTAAAATGATCAAAAGACGGTTTTGCGTCGTTAGCTACCGCGCAAACGTCGGGTTTTTGTGGGTTTCAGAGGTTTTCCACAGAGCCTTCGAAGTTAACCCCAAAGTCTGTTGGCGCTTCTGTGGATAAGGTGTTCGCGATCTTCTGTAAGGCATACAGAGTGTGCCTTGCAGGCTTCTGATTAAAAAATATCCAACGGCACCTGAAAAACCGTTAATTGAATAAGTCACGGATTTTATTGGCGTTGTGTGGAAAAAATCCCTGAGAACTCACAGTTACCCACATTTGCTGTGAGTCGAGGTGTGGATAACTTGTTCGCGGAATGCTGCAAGCCATGATCGGCCTGGGCTACAGAGGGATGGTTATCTTTTGTACAGGTCGCGGGCTCGATCGACTGACGTGAAAGCGACGTTTCTGCTCGTTAGCGATATGACCAGTTGATCGTCCCGATATATATCCAATTTAAATAAGTTTAGATTCCTATAGGTATATCAGACTGTTTGACAGGATTTATCTCCCGGACTTTAATCTTCCTCACGCGATGAAATGAACAGGGTTGTTCAAAAAAATTTCTCTCCGGGTCTCTCCGTAGGAGTGGTGCAATGGATTGTTTTTGCGCTCAAGAATTGATGATATTTCCCATAAAAATCTCTCTTCTCCTTAGTGACTAGTCTAATAGCCTTGCGCGACGTATTCGTCAGTACTAAACAATGCGTGCGTGGGCACTATTAATCCCATATGTTTTAGCAGGCCTGGCAGGGCAGGTCATTTAGTGAGCGAATTGTAGAATAATGATGAGCGATGCCGGTGGCTTATATCGGCGCTTGTCTATATGGGCACTACCGTGCGTTTAACACCAACTTACAAGGAGTTATAAAATGTCAGAAGCAGCCAAATCAAAAGTCAAGTCGGTCGCCGCCGCCGCTGTTGCGCCATCCAAAGAGGCGTATGTCGAACTTCTGAACGAAATGCGAGTTCACGATAAAAAGCGTTCGGAGGGCAGTGCCAGAGGCGTTCTGATGGCCTCGCCGCACCTGCAGCAGATTCATCTGCGCAGCCTCTATGTCAGTAGCAGCTCCAATGATCCGGCGGTGAGGTACCTTGAACCCAAGGCCCGGGAGGCGGGTGAGGGGCAGTCCGACCAGTCTGAATCAGAGTTGACCAAGGCAACGGAAGCGTTCCAGAATTCCGGTTCGACTGATACCACGCCTTATAAGAATAAACTCGATGAGCTGCGCAACCGAGACAAGGCGGCTGCGGATAAACGCATCGACAAGATGTATGACGAAGCCATTGCTCAAGTTGAGAAATTTCCGCAAAGTGGCGATGCCGTTGTCGGCTTTATGGATACCTTTGGTGGTCTGTTCAATGCAGTGCTGGATAAAATAGCCAACTTCTTCGTTGAGGTTGGTAAAAATATTCTGAATTGGCTGAAGAATGTCTGGGAGAAAATTACCAGCACGTTCAATTCGGTTGTTAGTTGGATCACAGGTTGGTTTTCCTGAACGTATCAACCGAATGGTGAGGTGGTGAATGATTAAGCCAATTGGGCCTCCGCCTTTTATCGATCCACTTGAACGTGAGTGGTGTTTTGCGTTTAATCTCGAAGAAAACAAAGCGCTTGAGGATAATAAGGCCAGGCTTGAAATTCTTCGTCAACGCGATAAAAAGAGGACTGAAGAAAAAATAGATGGCTTATATGACGAACTCCAGCGAAAAATCAATCCCGACTATAAAAGACCGCCCAGTGCCTCCGACATAGGCAATATTTTTTCGGTGGCGCAGAGCATTATCAAATCCTGGAACTGGTAGATGTTCCGTAACGGCATAAAAAACCGCGAGCATGCTCGCGGTTTTTTGTTCAGGGCCGAGGTGACGATACTCAGCCTTGTACCGGAACCCCTTTGAGGTACGGCGCAGGCTCGGCCCCAAGATTGCTCAGCAGACGTTCGCTGTACCAGTCCACGAAGTTCACCACGCCGAACTCATAGGTCTTGGAGTACGGGCCAGGCTGGTACGCGGTGGAGTTGATGCCGCGCTGGTTCTCTTCGGCCAGGCGACGGTCCTGGTCGTTGGTGGCATCCCAGACCTGGCGCATGCGCTCCACGTCGTAGTCCACGCCTTCGACCGCGTCCTTGTGCACGATCCACTTGGTGGTGACCATGGTTTCCTGAGCGCTGATCGGCCACACCGTGAAGACGATGATGTGGTCACCCATGCAGTGGTTCCAGGAGTGCGGCAGGTGCAGGATACGCATCGAGCCCAGGTCCGGGTTCTGGATCCGGCCCATGAGTTTTTTGCAGCCCTGCTTGCCGTCCAGGGTCATCGACACGGTGCCCTTGAGCAGCGGCATGCGCACGATGCGGTTACGCAGGCCGAAGCTGGCGTGGGCGTAAGGAATCTTCTCGGCTTCCCAGGCTGCGGCAGAGGCGGCGACGTGATCCTTGAACGCCTGGTCGGCGCGTGGGTCGGTGACGTCGTCCCATTCCAGCAGGGTTTTCAGCAGTTCCGGGTGCGACGCGTTGCAGTGGTAGCACTCGCGGTTGTTTTCCAGCACCAGTTTCCAGTTGGCCTTTTCCATCAAGGTGGTGGTAATTGCCACCTTGGTGTTCTCCATGTCGTACGGTTCCATGTAATGGTTCAGTGTCGACAGGAAGTCATCGATGGCCGGTGGGTTCTCCGCCAGGCTGATGAAGATGTAGCCGCCGGCGGTCTTCACATTTACCGGTTTGAGGCCGTACTGGTTCATGTCGAAGTCGGCACCCATTTCGGTGCCGGCGAACAGCAGGCGGCCGTCGAGTTCGTAGGTCCACTGGTGGTAGTGGCAGACCAGTTTGGCGACCTTGCCTTTCTCGCTGGTGCACAGGCGCGAACCACGGTGGCGGCAGACGTTATGGAACGCGTGCACCACACCTTCGGCGCCACGAATCACGATGATCGGGTTTTTGCCGATCTGCAGGGTCAGGTAGTTGCCCTTGGTCGGGATCTCGCAGGTCATGCCGGCGATCAACCACTCTTTCTGGAAGATTTCCTGCATGTCGATATCAAACAGGCGCTCGTCAGAGTAAAACGGCTGCGGCAGCGAGAAGGTGCGCTCGCGCTCTTGCAGCATCTGTGCAGTGGCCTTGCGTGCGGGTTCCAGCGGATCGCCCAGGCTCAGGGTAGTAGTGACGTCCATCATTTAATCCTCAAGGCCATTCTGTGTGGCCGGCGAATAGTGGCTACGGTTGTGCGACGCAAGACAAAAAACAGCAGTTATCTGTTGAGGCGAGTGTGGGGCCGGCGCTGCCCGGAACCTTATCCATGGGCGACATGGCCCAATCTGATCCCGACGCGCAACCCCCGGTAATTGGGGGCTGGTCGCGATAAGTATGTGAATGTCGCAGATAGGTAAATGGGAGGTTCGCGCTATACGCAGAATCGCAAACATGAAGGCCGACAGTCGGCCGTGGAGATCAGCATGTCCAACAGCTTCCTGAACCCGGTAACCACCCAGACCTGGGCCAATGGTCGGCACATCGTCCGTTGCGTCAAAGTCATCCAGGAAACCTGGGATGTGCGCACCTTCTGTTTCATGGCCGACCAGCCAATCCTGTTCTTTTTCAAACCCGGGCAATTCGTCACCCTGGAGCTGGAAATCGACGGCGTGCCGATCATGCGCTCCTACACCATTTCCAGTTCGCCGTCGGTGCCGTACAGCTTTTCGGTAACCATCAAGCGCGTGCCGGGGGGCAAGGTGTCCAACTGGCTGCACGACACTCTACATGAAGGCCAGGAGCTGGCGGTGCACGGGCCGGTCGGACTGTTCAATGCCATGGACTTCCCTGCGCCGAAAGTACTCTACCTCAGCGGCGGCGTCGGCATCACGCCGTGCATGTCCATGGCGCGCTGGTTCTACGACACCAACGGCAACGTCGACATGACGTTTATCCACAGTGCCCGCTCGCCCAAAGACATCATTTATCACCGCGAGCTGGAACACATGGCGTCGCGGATCGAGAACTTCAGCCTGCACCTGATCTGCGAGAAACATGGCATGGGTGAGCCCTGGGCCGGTTATCGCGGTTACCTGAACCACAGAATGCTTGAATTGATGGCACCGGATTTCCTTGAGCGCGAAGTGTTCTGCTGCGGCCCGACACCGTATATGAACGCGGTCAAGCGCTTGCTGGAAGGCGCTGGCTTCGACATGTCGCGCTACCACGAAGAGTCCTTCGGCGCGACTCCGCCAGAAGCCCGCGCCGACGCCGTGGAACACGCTGAACAAGCGGCTGATGCCCCGGAAATCGACGCGGCGGATCTGCATCAGGTGGAATTCATCGCATCCGGCAAGAGCATTCGCGTGGCCCCTGGCGAGACCGTGCATGCGGCGGCGGCCAAGGTCGGCCTGATGATCCCGAAAGCCTGCGGCATGGGCATCTGCGGCACCTGCAAGGTGCTGAAGCTGGGCGGCGAAGTGGAAATGGAACACAACGGCGGGATCACCGAGGAAGACGAAGCCGAAGGGTACATCCTGTCGTGCTGCAGTGTGCCGAAGGGTGACGTGCGGATCGAGTATTGATAAACGCCATAAAAACCTGTGGGAGCGAGCTTGCTCGCGATGAGGCCGGAACATTCAAAATTGATGTTGACTGATCCACCGCTATCGCGAGCAAGCTCGCTCCCACAGGTACGGTGTTTTTTCAGTCAACGAATAGGTCAGTCATGAGTTTTTCGCTGCTATCCGGTGCGAACCGATAGTGCTCGAACTCCGTTACACCGCTTTCCCGCAGTATTTCCTCATCAATCAACAAGCGCCCGGTCAAGCTGCGGTTTGCGCTGCTCAGAATCACATGTGCCGCATCGGCCATGATCGCAGGCACGCGCGCATGCTTGAATGACTCCCTCGACCCCAACTGAAACTCGATGGCAGCGGTGGCAATCATGGTCTGCGGCCACAGCGAGTTGACGCTGATGCCGTAATTCCTGAATTCCTCACTCATGCCCAAGGTCAGCATGCTCATGCCGTATTTGGTCACGGTGTACGGGCTGTACTGGGCAAACCACTTGGTGGCCAGGTTCAGTGGCGGGGACAGGTTGAGGATGTGGCCACCGGACTTCTTCAAATAGGGCAGGGCGGCCTGGCTGCACAGCAGCACGGCACGGGTGTTGATCTGGTGCATCAAGTCAAAGCGCTTGAGTTCGAGGTGCTGGACCCCGGTCAATTTGATCGCCCCGGCGTTATTGATCAGCGCATCGATGCTGCCGAAATGTTCGTTGGCCTGGGCCAGTGCTTCGCGTACGGCATCCTCTTCACGTACATCTACCTGCAAGGCCAGCGCCTTGCCGCCTGCGGCTTCCACTTCCCGGGCCACACTGAAAATCGTGCCCGGCAGCTTGGGGTGGGGTTCGGCACTTTTGGCGGCGATCACAATGTTGGCCCCATCGCGTGCGGCCCGCAGCGCAATCTCGCGACCGATGCCACGGCTGGCGCCGGTGATGAACAGGGTTTTGCCTTGCAATGACATGCTGACGCTCCTGATTGTTGTTATGTGAGCAGCGGCTCGACAAACAATGTAGACGAGGAGCAAGCAACAGGGGGAGATGGTGTTGGCTTTTGTGGGAACGAGCTTGCTCGCGATAGCGGACGGTCAGTCGACATCAATGTTGGAGGTGCCGGCCTTATCGCGAGCAAGCTCGCTCCCACAGGGATTGTGGCGTTAGTGAGACATCACTTCACGGATATCCCGCGCCAGTTCCCGCACGCGCTCTTGCTCGGTGTCCCACGAGCACATGAAGCGTGCGCCGCCGTTGCCGATGAAGGTGTAGAAGCGCCAGCCCTTGGCGGTCAGCGCGGCGATGGCCGGCTCCGACAGTTGCAGGAATACGCCGTTGGCCTGTACCGGGAACATCAGCTCCACGCCCGGAATGTCGCTGACCAGTTCGGCCAGCAATTGCGCGCAGTGGTTGGCGTGGTTGGCGTATTTGAGCCAGGCGTCGTTTTCCAGGATTCCGACCCATGGTGCCGAGAGGAAGCGCATTTTCGACGCCAGTTGCCCGGCCTGTTTGCAGCGGTAATCGAAGTCTTCGGCGAGTTTGTGGTTGAAGAACAGAATCGCCTCGCCCACCGCCATGCCGTTTTTCGTGCCGCCGAAGCACAGCACGTCGACACCGGCCTTCCAGGTCAGGTCGGCCGGGGTGCAGCCGAGGAATGCGCAGGCGTTGGAGAAGCGCGCGCCGTCCATGTGCAGGTTCAGGCCCAGTTCCTTGCAGGTGGCGCTGATGGCGCGGATTTCGTCCGGGGTGTAGACGCTGCCGACTTCGGTGGCCTGGGTCAGGGTCACCACACGAGGTTTCGGGTAGTGGATATCCTGGCGCTTGAGCGCGACCTCGCGGATCGAATCCGGGGTCAATTTGCCGTTTTCGGTGCGGGCGATCAGCAGTTTGGAGCCGTTGGAGAAGAATTCCGGGGCGCCACATTCGTCGGTTTCGACGTGGGCGGTTTCCGAGCAGATCACGCTGTGGTAACTCTGGCACAGCGACGACAGCGCCAGCGAGTTGGCGGCGGTGCCGTTGAAGGCGAAAAACACTTCGCAGTCGGTTGCAAACAGTTTGCGGAAATCGTCGGACGCGCGGGCGGTCCACTCGTCGTCGCCGTATGCGCGCTGGTGGCCGTGGTTGGCCTGTTCCATGGCCGCCCAGGCTTCAGGGCAGATACCGGAATAGTTGTCGCTGGCGAATTGTTGGCTCTTGTCGGTCATGGCCTGCTTCCGTGGTCGAGATGCCTATGGTGAAGCGTCCCGTGGTCAATGAGGGTGCGCACTGTACCCAAGATCGTCAGGTGGAGCGCACAGGATGTCGCTGTCGGGAAAATACACGGTCGAAGGGCAATTATGCACGTGACTATGTACAAGAGCATGCACAAGACCATGCACAAGACCATGCACTTAAAGCAGCGCGACGGGGCACTGGATCTGCTCAAGTGGCTGGCGCTTTTGAGCATGGTGCTTGATCACCTGCGATATGTCGGGTATTCCGCCGATTTGCTGTATGTGCCGGGGCGCTTGGCGTTTCCGTGGTTCTGCCTGGCGATGGCGGCCAATCTGGCGCGCGTGCGGATTACGACGACCAGCGGCCAGTGGCGCTATCTGGGGTGGTTGCTGCTGTTTAGCGCGGTAAGTGAAATGCCTTACCGAATGTTCATTCCCAATCCCGACACCTTGAACGTGCTGCCCACCCTTGCCCTGGGCTTGCTGGTGGTTCGTGGCTGGCAGCAGCCGGTGCTTGTATCGCGATTGCTGGCAGCGGGCGCGTTGCTGATGGCAGCGCTTTTCTCCCAGCGATTGATGTTCGGTTTCTTTGGCGTTCTGTTGCCGTTGGCGATGCTGCTGGTACTGCAACGGCCTTGGTATTTCGCACTGTTGGCGGGACTGGTTTGCCTGGCGGCAAATCAATGGCAGGTGCTGTATTACGCGGCTCGCCTGGGCAATGTCGCGGCGATTCCAGCCATCGTGATGTGTCTGATTGCACCATGGCTCGGGCTGTTCTTGTTGCGACATGCAAAGGGCGTAAAACCACCGCCGATGCGGCGCTGGGCGTATGCGCTGTATCCCGTGCATTTCCTGCTGTTGCTCGCAGTACGACAGGCCATCGAATGACCCTGTAGGAGCGAGCTTGCTCGCGATAGCGGTGGGTCAGCCACCATCATTACCGAATGTAGCGCCGCTATCGCGAGCAGGCTCGCTCCTACAGGGGATCTGCGCTGGATCGACGGTCGTGTTCGGCATGCCATTTCCCGCCATGTCGTAAACGCACCTTTGCGTGGCGCCCGTAGGCATTTGACGACTCCAAGCCAGTCATACCATCGCTACCAAAGGGCACTGCCGAAAAGCCAGTGCCTCACCGAGACGAATGGCGCACCGCCGCCGCTGGGAGAGACGCGATGTTCAGCAAGCAAGACCAGATCCAGGGTTACGACGATGCACTGCTGGCGGCGATGAATGCCGAGGAGCAACGTCAGGAAGATCACATCGAGCTGATCGCGTCGGAGAACTACACCAGCAAGCGCGTGATGCAAGCGCAAGGCAGCGGCCTGACCAACAAATACGCCGAAGGCTATCCGGGCAAGCGCTACTACGGTGGCTGCGAACACGTCGACAAGGTCGAAGCCCTGGCCATCGAACGCGCCAAGCAACTGTTCGGCGCCGATTACGCCAACGTGCAACCGCACTCCGGTTCCTCGGCCAACAGCGCCGTGTACCTGGCCCTGCTGCAAGCCGGCGACACCATCCTCGGCATGAGCCTGGCCCACGGCGGTCACCTGACCCACGGTGCCAAAGTGTCGTCCTCGGGCAAGCTGTACAACGCCGTGCAGTACGGCATCGACACCAAGACCGGTCTGATCGATTACGACGAAGTCGAGCGCCTGGCCGTCGAGTGCAAGCCGAAGATGATCGTTGCCGGCTTCTCGGCTTACTCCAAGACTCTGGACTTCCCGCGCTTCCGCCAGATCGCCGACAAGGTCGGTGCCCTGCTGTTCGTCGACATGGCCCACGTGGCCGGTCTGGTTGCCGCTGGTCTGTACCCGAACCCGCTGCCTTACGCCGATGTGGTCACCACCACTACCCACAAGACCCTGCGCGGTCCACGTGGCGGCCTGATCCTGGCCAAGTCCAACGAAGAAATCGAGAAGAAGCTCAACGCGGCAGTTTTCCCGGGTGCCCAGGGCGGCCCGCTGATGCACGTGATCGCCGGTAAGGCAGTGTGCTTCAAGGAAGCGCTGGAGCCTGGCTTCAAGGCTTACCAGCAGCAAGTGATCGACAACGCCCAGGCGATGGCCGGCGTGTTTATCAAACGCGGCTACGATGTAGTGTCCGGCGGCACCGACAACCACCTGTTCCTGGTCAGCCTGATCCGTCAGGGTCTGACCGGCAAAGAGGCGGATGCAGCCCTCGGTCGCGCCCACATCACCGTGAACAAGAACGCTGTCCCGAACGATCCACAGTCGCCGTTCGTGACCTCCGGCCTGCGTATCGGCACCCCGGCAGTCACCACTCGCGGCTTCAAGGTGACCCAGTGCGTCACACTGGCCGGCTGGATCTGCGACATCCTCGACAACCTCGGCGATGCCGATGTCGAAGCGAATGTTGCGCAGCAAGTGGCGGCCCTGTGCGCGGACTTCCCGGTTTATCGCTGAGTGCGGTTTTGGAGTAAATGACTATGCAACGCTACTCGGGCTTCGGCCTCTTCAAACACTCTCTCAGCCATCATGAAAACTGGCAGAAAATGTGGCGCACGCCGACCCCTAAAAAGGTCTACGACGTGGTCATCGTCGGTGGTGGCGGGCATGGTCTCGCAACGGCCTACTACCTGGCCAAGGAACACGGCATCACCAACGTGGCCGTGGTCGAGAAGGGCTGGCTGGGCGGCGGTAACACCGCGCGCAACACCACCATCGTTCGCTCCAACTACCTGTGGGACGAGTCGGCGCACCTGTACGAACACGCGATGAAACTGTGGGAAGGCCTGTCCCAGGACCTGAACTACAACGTGATGTTCTCCCAGCGCGGCGTCTACAACCTGTGCCACACCCTGCAGGACATCCGTGATTCCGAGCGTCGGGTCAGCGCCAACCGCCTCAACGGCGTCGACGGCGAACTGCTCGATGCCAAGCAAGTGGCTGACGAGATTCCGTACCTCGACTGCTCGAAAAACACGCGCTACCCGGTGATGGGCGCAACCGTCCAGCGTCGCGGCGGCGTGGCTCGTCACGATGCCGTGGCCTGGGGCTTTGCCCGGGCCGCCGACGCCCTCGGCGTGGACCTGATCCAGCAGACCGAAGTGATCGGTTTCCGCAAGGAAAACGGCGTGTGCATCGGCGTTGAAACCAACAAGGGCTTCATCGGCGCCAAGCGCGTCGGTGTGGTCACTGCGGGTAACTCCGGGCACATGGCCAAACTTGCCGGTTTCCGTCTGCCGATCGAATCCCACCCGCTGCAAGCGCTGGTGTCCGAGCCGATCAAGCCGATTATCGACAGCGTGATCATGTCCAACGCCGTGCACGGCTACATCAGCCAGTCCGACAAGGGTGACCTGGTGATCGGCGCCGGTATCGACGGTTACAACGGCTACGGCCAGCGCGGTTCTTACCCGGTGATCGAACACACCGTCCAGGCCATCGTCGAGATGTTCCCGGTGTTGTCCCGCGTACGCATGAACCGTCAGTGGGGCGGCATCGTCGACACCACGCCGGATGCCTGCCCGATCATTTCGAAAACCCCGGTACCGAACATGTTCTTCAACTGCGGTTGGGGCACCGGCGGCTTCAAGGCCACACCTGGCTCGGGCAACGTGTTTGCCGCGAGCCTGGCCAAGGGTGAAATGCACCCATTGGCTGCACCTTTCTCCATCGACCGTTTCCACAACGGTGCGTTGATCGACGAACACGGCGCTGCTGCGGTTGCCCACTAACAGGAGAAATCCCCATGTTGCATATCTTCTGTCCTCACTGCGGCGAGTTGCGCTCCGAAGAGGAATTCCATGCATCCGGCCAGGCGCACATCCCGCGCCCACTGGATCCGAACACCTGCACCGACGAGGAGTGGGGCGACTACATGTTCTTCCGCGATAACCCGCGCGGTCTGCACCACGAGCTGTGGGATCACGTTGCCGGTTGCCGTCAGTACTTCAACGCCACCCGCGACACCGTGACCTACGAGATTCTCGAAACCTACAAGATCGGCACCAAGCCACAATTCACCGACAAGACCGATAGCCCGAAAGCGGCCAGCACGGCTCTGGGAGAGAAGGTATGAGCCAGATCAATCGCCTGTCCAACGGCGGACGGATCGACCGCAACAAAGTCTTGAGCTTCACCTTCAACGGCCAGAACTACAAAGGCTTCGAAGGCGACTCCCTGGCCGCTGCACTGCTGGCCAACGGCGTCGACATCATCGGTCGCAGCTTCAAGTATTCCCGTCCGCGCGGCATCTTCGCCGCCGGTGCCGAAGAGCCGAACGCGGTGCTGCAGATCGGCGCCACCGAAGCCACGCAGATCCCGAACGTGCGCGCCACGCAACAGGCGCTGTATCAGGGCCTGGTCGCCACCAGCACCAACGGCTGGCCGAGCGTGAACAACGACATGATGGGGATTCTCGGCAAGGTCGGCGGCAAGCTGATGCCACCGGGCTTCTACTACAAAACCTTCATGTACCCGCAATCGTTCTGGATGACTTACGAGAAGTACATCCGCAAGGCCGCCGGCCTGGGTCGCTCGCCGACCGAGAACGATCCGGACACCTACGACTACATGAACCAGCACTGCGACGTGCTGATCGTCGGTGCCGGCCCTGCCGGTCTGGCGGCTGCCCTGGCGGCTGCGCGCAGCGGTGCCCGGGTGATCCTCGCCGATGAGCAGGAAGAGTTCGGCGGCAGCCTGCTCGATTCCCGCGAAAGCCTCGACGGCAAGCCTGCGACCGAGTGGGTCGCCAGCGTCATCGACGAACTGAAGAACACCCCGGACGTGCTGCTGTTGCCGCGCGCCACCGTCAATGGCTACCACGACCATAACTTCCTGACCATTCACGAGCGCCTGACCGATCACCTCGGTGACCGCGCTCCGATCGGCCAGGTGCGTCAGCGCATCCACCGGGTTCGCGCCAAGCGTGTGGTGCTGGCGACCGGCGCTCACGAACGTCCATTGGTCTACGGCAACAACGACGTACCGGGCAACATGCTCGCCGGCGCCATCTCGACCTACGTGCGCCGTTACGGTGTGGCACCGGGCAAGAAGCTGGTGCTGTCGACCAACAACGACCACGCCTACCGCGTTGCCCTGGATTGGCTCGATGCCAGCCTGCAAGTGGTGGCCATCGCCGATGCCCGCAGCAACCCGCGTGGCGCGCTGGTGGAAGAAGCACGCGCCAAAGGTATCCGCATTCTCACCGGCAGCGCCGTGATCGAGGCCCGTGGCAGCAAGCGCGTGACCGCTGCCCGTGTGGCTGCCATCGATGTCAAAGCCCACACCGTGACCAGCCCAGGCGAATGGCTCGACTGCGACGTGGTGGCCAGCTCCGGTGGTTACAGCCCGGTGGTTCACTTGGCTTCGCACCTGGGTGGCAAGCCGATCTGGCGCGAAGACATCCTCGGTTTCGTACCGGGTGAAGCGCCGCAGAAACGCGTGTGCGTCGGCGGCATTAACGGCGTCTACGGCCTTGGCGATTCTCTGGCCGACGGTTTTGAAGGTGGCGCCCGCGCCGCCGCTGAAGCCGGGTTCCAGACCGTCGAAGGCGTACTGCCGAAAGCCCTGAGCCGTCTCGAAGAGCCGACCCTGGCGCTGTTCCAGGTGCCGCATGAAAAGAACACCGCACGGGCGCCGAAGCAATTCGTCGACCTGCAAAACGACGTCACCGCCGCCGCCATCGAACTGGCGACCCGCGAAGGCTTCGAGTCGGTCGAGCACGTCAAGCGCTACACCGCGCTGGGCTTCGGCACCGATCAGGGCAAGCTCGGCAACGTCAACGGCCTGGCCATCGCTGCCCGCTCGCTGAACGTGACCATCCCGCAGATGGGCACCACCATGTTCCGTCCGAACTACACGCCGGTGACTTTTGGCGCCGTGGCCGGTCGTCACTGTGGGCACATCTTCGAGCCGGTGCGCTACACCGCACTGCATCAATGGCACCTGAAGAGCGGCGCCGAGTTCGAAGACGTCGGCCAGTGGAAACGTCCGTGGTACTTCCCGAAATCCGGTGAAGACCTGCACGCGGCAGTCAAGCGCGAGTGCAAAGCCGTGCGCGACAGCGTCGGCCTGCTCGACGCTTCGACCCTGGGCAAGATCGACATCCAGGGCCCGGATACGCGCGAGTTCCTCAACCGCGTCTACACCAACGCCTGGACCAAGCTCGATGTGGGCAAGGCCCGTTACGGCCTGATGTGCAAAGAAGACGGCATGGTGTTCGACGACGGCGTGACGGCTTGCCTGGCCGACAACCATTTCGTCATGACCACCACCACCGGCGGCGCAGCTCGTGTGCTGCAGTGGCTGGAGCTGTACCACCAGACCGAATGGCCGGACATGAAGGTGTACTTCACCTCCGTCACCGACCACTGGGCAACCATGACCTTGTCCGGGCCGAACAGCCGCAAGCTGCTCAGCGAAGTCACCGACATCGACCTGAGCAACGAAGCCTTCCCGTTCATGACCTGGAAAGAAGGTCTGGTCGGTGGTGTGCCGGCGCGGGTATTCCGGATTTCGTTTACCGGTGAGCTGTCGTACGAAGTCAACGTGCAGGCCGACTACGCGATGGGCGTGCTGGAAAAAATCGTCGACGCCGGCAAGAAGTACAACCTGACCCCATACGGCACCGAAACCATGCACGTGCTGCGGGCCGAGAAGGGTTTCATCATCGTCGGTCAGGACACTGACAGCTCGATGACCCCGGACGACCTGAACATGGGCTGGTGTGTCGGTCGCACCAAACCGTTCTCGTGGATCGGCTGGCGTGGCATGAACCGCGAAGACTGCGTGCGTGATCAGCGCAAGCAACTGGTTGGCCTCAAGCCGATCGATCCGAACAAATGGCTGCCGGAAGGCGCGCAACTGGTGTTCAACACCAAGCAGGCGATCCCGATGACCATGGTGGGTCACGTGACCTCCAGTTACCTGCACAACTCCCTGGGCTATTCGTTCGCCATGGGCGTGGTCAAGGGCGGCCTGAACCGCATGGGCGAGCGCGTGTTCGCACCGCTGGCCGACGGCAGCGTGATCGAGGCGGAAATCGTTCCTTCGGTGTTCTTCGATCCGAAGGGCGAACGCCAGAACGTGTAAAGGCTTCGGGTCCTGTGGAGTGTGAGCTGCCGCCATCGCGAGCAAGCTCGCACCCAAAGGATTGAAGTCGCCAGAAAAATTTGTGTCAGGCATCAGTCCACTGTGGGAGCGAGCTTGCTCGCGATGGCGGCAGAAGCGCCACCACAAGGGCCGGAACCAACAAAATTCAAGACAGGTGCTTTATGACCGCAGCCAATGTTTACCAACAACGCCCAACCTCCGGGGCCAAGGCCGAGTCGTCGCTGCATCACGCCGATCTCGCCAGCCTGGTGGGCAAGGGCCGCAAGAACGCCGGTGTGACCGTGCGTGAGAAGAAACTCCTCGGCCACCTGACCATCCGTGGCAATGGCCACGACGCCGCATTCGCTGCTGGCGTGCATAAGGCCCTCGGTATCGAGTTGCCGGGTGCACTGACGGTCATCGTCAAAGGCGAAACCAGCCTGCAATGGATGGGGCCGGATGAGTGGCTGCTGATCGTGCCGACCGGTGAAGAGCTTGCCGCCGAGCAGAAACTGCGCAAAGCGCTGGGCGATCTGCACATTGCAATCGTCAACGTCAGCGGTGGCCAGCAACTCCTCGAACTGAGCGGCCCGAACGTGCGCCAGGTGCTGATGAAGTCCACCAGCTACGACGTGCACCCGAACAACTTCCCGGTGGGCAAAGCTGTCGGCACGGTATTCGCCAAGTCGCAACTGATGATCCGTCACACCGCTGAAGACACTTGGGAACTGTTGATTCGTCGCAGCTTCTCGGATTACTGGTGGCTGTGGTTGCAGGATGCTTCTGCCGAGTATGGGCTGAGCGTTCAGGCCTGATCACCACCGTCACTGTAGGAGCGAGCCTGCTCGCGATGGACTTCAAGGCAGCGCGTTGAATCAGACAGTACGCGTCATCGTTGGCCTCCATCGCGAGCAGGGCTCGCTCCTACAGTAGGCATCCACCGATTTCTCAGGAGTCACCGCACCATGAGCCGCGCCCCAGACACATGGATTCTGACCGCCGACTGCCCAAGCCTGCTCGGCACGGTGGACGTGGTGACCCGCTTTCTGTTCGAGCAGGGCTGCTATGTCACCGAGCACCATTCGTTCGATGACCGGCTCTCGGGCCGTTTCTTCATTCGTGTGGAATTCCGCCAACCCGATGGCTTCGACGAACAGTCGTTCCGCGCGGGCCTGGCCGAGCGTGGCGACGCTTTTGGCATGATCTTCGAACTGGTCGCGCCGAACTATCGGCCGAAAGTGGTGATCATGGTCTCCAAGGCCGATCACTGCCTCAACGACTTGCTCTATCGCCAGCGCATCGGCCAGTTGTCGATGGACGTGGCCGCCGTGGTCTCCAACCACCCGGACCTCAAGCCGCTGGCCGACTGGCACCAGATTCCGTATTACCACTTCCCGCTGGATCCGAACGACAAGCCGTCCCAAGAGCGTCAGGTGTGGCAGGTGATCGAAGAGTCCGGCGCCGAACTGGTGATCCTTGCACGCTACATGCAAGTGCTGTCGCCGGAGCTGTGCCGCAAGCTCGATGGCAAGGCGATCAACATCCACCACTCCCTGCTGCCCGGGTTCAAGGGCGCCAAGCCCTATCACCAGGCCTACAACAAGGGCGTGAAACTGGTGGGCGCCACGGCGCATTACATCAACAACGACCTGGACGAAGGTCCGATCATTGCCCAGGGCGTGGAGGCAGTGGACCACAGCCACTACCCGGAAGACTTGATCGCCAAGGGGCGGGATATCGAAGGGCTGACGCTGGCGCGGGCCGTCGGGTATCACATTGAGAGACGCGTATTTTTGAACGCGAACAGAACAGTCGTTCTCTAGATCGCCATCGCGAGCAAGCTCGCTCCCACAGGGTTTTGTGTCGTTTACAAACCTAGTGTCCGCCCCGGCCCACTGTGGGAGCGAGCTTGCTCGCGATGAAGCCCTGACAAGCAACACAAGACACATAGGCAATAACCCGAGCACTTAACGCGCTGCCTGCCTGGGCAACGCGGTTTCATAAAAACAACATCGAGGTGAAAGCATGTCTGGTAATCGTGGAGTGGTGTATCTCGGCGCTGGCAAGGTCGAAGTGCAGAGTATTGACTATCCGAAAATGCAGGACCCGCGCGGCAGGAAGATTGAACACGCTGTCATCCTGCGTGTGGTGTCTACCAACATCTGTGGTTCCGACCAGCACATGGTGCGTGGGCGTACCACAGCGCAAACCGGCCTGGTGCTGGGCCATGAGATTACCGGCGAAGTGATCGAGAAGGGCAGCGACGTCGAGAACCTGAATATCGGCGACCTGGTGTCCGTACCGTTCAACGTGGCTTGCGGGCGCTGCCGTTCCTGCAAAGAGATGCACACCGGCGTGTGCCTGAGCGTCAACCCGGCGCGTCCCGGTGGAGCTTATGGTTATGTCGACATGGGCGACTGGACCGGTGGCCAGGCCGAATACGCCATGGTGCCGTACGCCGACTTCAACCTGCTGAAGCTGCCGGATCGCGACCGGGCCATGGAAAAAATCCGCGACCTGACCTGCCTCTCCGACATCCTGCCGACCGGCTATCACGGTGCCGTGACCGCTGGCGTTGGCCCGGGCAGCACCGTGTACATCGCTGGTGCCGGTCCGGTCGGCCTGGCGGCAGCCGCTTCGGCCCGTCTGTTGGGTGCGGCGGTGGTGATCGTCGGGGACGTCAACACCGTTCGCCTGGCTCACGCCAAGGCCCAGGGCTTCGAAATCGCCGACCTGTCCCAGGAAACGCCGCTGCACGAACAGATCGCTGCACTGCTGGGCGAGCCGGAAGTGGATTGCGCCATCGACGCTGTTGGCTTCGAAGCCCGTGGCCATGGCCATGACGGCGTGAAACACGAAGCCCCGGCCACTGTGCTCAACTCGCTGATGGGCGTGGTGCGAGTGGCAGGCAAGATCGGCATCCCCGGCCTCTACGTGACCGAAGACCCGGGCGCCGTGGACGCCGCCGCGAAAATGGGCAGCCTGAGCATCCGCTTCGGCCTGGGCTGGGCCAAGTCCCATAGCTTCCATACCGGCCAGACCCCGGTAATGAAGTACAACCGCCAACTGATGCAGGCGATCATGTGGGACCGTATCAACATCGCCGAAGTGGTGGGCGTTCAGGTGATCAGCCTGGATCAGGCTCCGCAGGGGTATGGTGAGTTTGATGCCGGCGTGCCGAAGAAGTTTGTGATCGATCCGCACAAGATGTTCAGCGCGGCGTAAAGCGTTGGGCTAAAAAAGGGCGACCGGGGTCGCCCTTTTTTGTGTTCAATGGCCTGTTGGTGGCATGGTCAGGACTCTGTAGTTGAACTCACATTCCTTTTCGACCCGTGAATCGCAGTGTTCAACGGACTTGGCTTTGTTGGACGCGCCGGCCTTTTCTTTAATGGGTTGCGCCTCCCATTTTGTGCCCTTGACGGGAGCCCACTCTCTGAAGGAGTACAACGTCATCCTGGCAAACGCGTACCAGTCGTCACCCTCGTAATCACACGAAACTACATCCGTATTACCTTCGGAACTGACGGTCCGGTAGAGCGCTCCGGTGAATACGAAGGTTTCAAGATCTCCCTCGCTGGCATAGGGGTTTTCACCTACCCAGACGCGGCCGTTCGGCCCGGGGGCGGAGTAGCTGTAGCCTTGTTCCTCCTGCTTTTGTGTGATGCTTGCAACTGACGGACACATAGTGGTTGCCGCAAGGGCGTTGGCTGTGAATACCGACAGTAGTACGGCACTTGCCGCGAGTGTTTTACGTATCATGATGTACTCCTTTACATGGTTTGGAGTCGTCATGTTGGGGGAGTGGAACTGCGGTGGGTACTATCAGTATTGATAGGTTGTGTTGGCGCTTTATTCGTCTCGCGGCATCCAGGGTTTAACGTTTGTTATACGTGACCGGGGTAAAAACGGATGCGCGGTAAGGAACATGATTGAGGATATCTGGTCAAACCGGCAGTTTTACCGCCGGTTTTCGGATGGTTTCATGGCTCAAGAGGATGTCTGGATGAAGATTTCACGCGGCATTGCATTGGCTTCGCTGTTGGCACTGTCCGCCAGCCCTGCCTTTGCGCAGTTCAGCCTGAGCGATGCGGCCAATGCGATTTCGGGCATGAAGGGTGGTGACGCGGCCGCGACTGCCGCACCGGCGCCGCAGACAGCCGACCTGCTAAGCACCCTCAGTGAATTGAACATCACCCCACAACAAGCCATCGGCGGCGCCGGGGCGATGCTGGGGCTGGCGAAGAACCAGTTGAGTTCGACCGACTACTCGGAACTGGCCAAAAGCGTGCCGGGCATCGACATGCTCTCGGGCGGCGGTGAGTTGGGTGCACTGGCCGGTCTGCTCGGCTCCAGCGGCAAAGCCGCAGGGCTGAACAATGCCCTGGGTAACGTCAAGAACACCAACGACCTGAACAACGCCTTCAGCGCCCTGGGCATGGACAGCGGCATGATCGGCCTGTTTACCCCGGTGCTCCTGCAATACCTCGGCCAGCAGGGCGTCGGCGGTTCGCTGCTGAGCAGCCTGGGCGGGATCTGGGGTGCCGGCACCGGCAGTTGATTCAGCGGCGCTCGCTTTTCAGTTCAGCAATGCGCTGATCCTTCTCGATCCAGAGCTGGTTGACCCAGTTCTGGACCTTCTCGCGAAACAGCGGATCGTTTTCGTAATCGCCCTGCCACAGCGCCGGGTCGAGATCGCGGGTTCGGATTTCGATGATGACCCTTGGCACATCGCCGCTGATCAAGTCCCAGAACCCCGGAATCTTCTGCTGCGGGTAAACCACCGTCACATCGAGAATCGCATCCAGCTGTTCGCCCATCGCCGCCAGTACAAACGCCACGCCGCCAGCCTTGGGCTTGAGCAGGTGGTTGAACGGTGATAGCTGTTGAGCGCGTTTGGCCGACGTGAACCGCGTGCCTTCCAGATAATTGACCACGGTTACCGGTTGGCGCTTGAACAGCTCGCAGGCCTGTTTGGTGATCTCCAGATCCTTGCCCGCCAGTTCCGGGTGTTTGGCCAGGAACGCCTTGCTGTAGCGCTTCATGAACGGGTAATCCAGCGCCCACCACGCCAGGCCCAGGAAGGGCACCCAGATCAGTTCTTTCTTGAGGAAGAATTTGAAGAATGGCGTGCGCCGGTTCAGCGTCTGGATCAGCGCCGGGATGTCGACCCAGGATTGATGGTTGCTGATCACCAGGTACGAGGTATCACGGCGCAGATCGTCACCGCCACGGATGTTCCATTGGGTGGGGATGCACAGGCGGAAGATCAGCTTGTCGATCTCGGACCAGGTCTCGGCGATCCACATCACCACCCATGAGGCGTAATCGCGAAAACGGCCGGGCAGGACCAGCTTGAGCAGGGCAAACACCAGCAGTGGCCCGATCAGGATCAGGGTGTTGAGCACAAGCAGCAGGGTCACGAAACAGCCGGTGAGCAGGCGGCGCATAAGTCACTCGTGGAGGCGGTTGGGCGCGCAATGATAAGCAGCTTCGGACGACAGGCCAAATCGGCGGTGACGAATGTTTCACTTTCGGGTCGGTAACCTTGTGGGAACGATCAAGCGAACGACGGTCTAAAATCCGACTGCTTACTCTCATGGAAACCCATCACGTGAAATCCCTTCTTGCAGTGCTCTCTCTCATCGCCCTGCCGGTCATGGCCGCCGAGCCGACCCTGTACGGGCGTTACGAATACATTGCCCTGCCGGAAATCGGCGGGAAGGTCCTCAAGGCGAAGATGGACACCGGCGCCCTGACCGCGTCGCTGTCGGCCAAAGACATCGAAACTTTCAAGCGTGACGGCGAAGATTGGGTGCGTTTCCGCCTCGGCACCAAGGATGCGGGCAATCAGGTCTACGAACACAAGATAGCGCGCATCAGCAAGATTAAGACCCGTTCCGAAGAGGAGGAAGATGACAGCGAAGTAGTCGCTCCCACGAAGCGTCCAGTGGTCGATCTGGAGCTGTGCCTGGGTAACGTCAAGCGCACGGTTGAGGTCAATCTGACTGATCGCAGTAGTTTTAATTATCCGTTGCTGATTGGGGCGAAGGCGTTGCGTGAGTTTGGGGCAGCGGTGAATCCAGCGAGAAGATTTACAGCGGATAAACCGGATTGTTGAATGATGGGAGCCAAGAGGTCTATTGCTGATGCTCCCACAGGCGATGCGCCGGATTAAAACGGCGCTTCATGTGAGTGAAGTCGAATGGCACTTTGTTTGTTTTGGATGGCTTTTATACGTACAGAGCTATAGGCAGGTTCTTTTATAATAATTTGCACATGATTTTTTAGTGCGGAGTTAAGTTCAGTATTGACGCTGTAGTCACGACCTGGCTTAAGAGTTTCAAAGTTCCTCGTGTAAGCGCCGAATATTTTTGGTGAACTGGATTCTGCTCGTTTCGAAACTGTAGCCCATCCTACAGCTGATTCGTAGTCTGGGGTTACGTAGAAACCCCGCCCACTATCGGTGCCATTTCGTGAGCCCATATATTTGGCACTTAAACCTGTTGCCAAACTTTTTGTGTGTTCTTCTGTTGAGCCGTGATAGCCAATCAGGTCATATTTTTGAGTGTTATTAATAATGGCGTCATTAATTTTTCGCTCATTGGCCGCTAACGAGTCGAATGTGTCGGAGTGTCTTCTTTTTGTCAGGGCTTGACTATTTTTCGGTGAGGCTGTTGTAGAAGATTTCATCAGTGGTTTAGATGTAGTGGCACCTCTTGCTCTTTGAAACCCTAGATTTACGGGTCTCGGTGGAGGTGGCGGTGCTAATCTCGAAAGTGCTGAAATTGTATGCCCCGTCGGATCACTGTGGTTAATCGAATTTCCCGCGCAATACCCATAAGCATTCAGCCCCCCGGCCCCAAACGGACTCCAACTATCCGGACTGTTAAACCGCATCAGTACCGGATTGAACTGCCGATACCCATTCCCCAAATGATAATGCCCGGTCACCGGATCCGGCCGTTCGCCGTTAAAACCGAGCAGACTGAGCAACCCGTTTTCTCGTGGACGATGGCCGTAGGGTGAGTAGGAGAGGGCATTGAGTTGAGTCGCGTCCAGCGCATTCAATACCGAACGTTGTTGGTCGGTGGTCAGCAACGTGGCAGCGACCTTGCAGCCCTCGCGCTGCTGCTGCGCCAACAGTTGGTCGTCGTGCTGCACGACAGTGCGCTGCACTGTGCCTTGTATTTCGGAGGACAGGCGGGTCTTGCAGTAAAAGCGCTGGATGGTGGAATGTTCAAGGGAGGTGCTATCGACCAGGCGATCGAGTGGGTCGTAGTGGTAGCGACTCAAGACGGTTTCGCGGGTAGGGGTAGGCATTGACTGAGTTCCTTGCAAGGTCCAAAAGCCGAGCGTTCAGCTTCGTTCCTTTTTCAGTCGTTGCCTACTATCAGAACTGTTAGGGGTTTGCCCTTTCTGCAAGCCCTCAAGAATCTCAAGCGAACACAAGGCGTGCATGTTTCACGGATCAAAAGTAGGAGTGAGCCTGCTCGCGATGAGGCAAGTACAGCTAGCTAAAACTTCCTCTCTGGACATCGTTCCCAGAGTCAAACTTCTCTCCCGTTGTTGACCCAGACAGGGTTCTTCTCTCGTCGGAAAGTAAGTTTTCCTACAGGAAAAACTGGCCTCCTACAGCGCTAATCCCTTCCTTTTGCAGGACGTTTCCTAGATTATTTCGCACGCTTGCGCCGACCGATTTCCGTGCCTAGTCTTCGTCCGTCACTGCTCATCAGTGATCGGGTTTAGTCGCCCGGCTATCACTTGGCGTACAGCGCTACCTCTGTTCAGGTGTTTTTTATCGCCTGAAATCTATGGTGGCTGTGCGCAGGGCACCTTCGGGTGCGCCGGGTTCCAGGTGACCGGTCGACTAACCTGTGCGCAGCCGCCACCCCTCTCGTTTAGTCGCGAAATCGGTTGGCTCCTACTATCACCTTGGAGTTTTACCAATGAAAAAGCCAGTCCCCGATCCACCCTCCAATGCAACCAGAAACGACGATCTGCTCAGAGACCGCTCAGCACTCTACCGGGCAATCGACTTCTACCTGACCGGCGAACAGCCGTCGGCACCGGATGAGCTCCGGTTTTACAACGTCAGTGATGACGTGAGTTTCGAAGACAGCCAACTCTATGTCGCCGACCTGCTGCGCTGTGCCTCTGTCACTGCCTATCAGTGCGGTGACCACCTGAAAGGCGCAGACAGGACCATGGTCTTTTCCGTGTGGCATTTGCTGGAGATCGCCAAGGCCATGGTTGATCGGTCGATTGATTGTTTGGGGATGAAGCAGGCTCAGGAATGATTGAGGTAGTCGGTCGTTGTTGATATTGCTATCGCGAGCAGGCTCAGTCCCACAGGGGAGTTGAGCCGAGAAGAAATAATACTGGAGAAATGTTCGCAAAAAACGAAGCGGGACAGATTTTTGGGTTAACACCTGCCCGCTTGTTTTATGTTTTTATTTAAATAAATCTGTCACCTTAGTTGGGGTCACCTTAGTTAGGTCGCCTTAGTTAGTTGCAGCCAGCTCAAGGCATGTTTTTATTCTTCAATTTGTCCTTTCGCCTCGAATATTCGCTGCATTTTCGAACTGCAAGCTGCCTCTAGGTGACGATGAGGGGGCTACTAAAGAGCCTGCTTGATTGGTGCTACGGCGAACAGTTGAAGTGAGCTGAGGCAAACTGCCCCTTCTCATGGCCTCATCATAGGTGGGGGGGAGTGAAAAGTTGGAAGAAGTAGAGGAGGTGCGAGGTAAACTGTGCATCTCTATGTCCGCACTCACTATGACAGGTCGTGAAAGGTTTTGGTGGCCAGCAGGAAGTAGATCATCGTATGAAGGAGGAGGGCGGTTCCCTATAATGCGTGTGACACGAGAATTAATTTTCTTATAGAATGTCGCCCCGGCAAACAAAGCTGTACCTGCCGCCATAATGCCCAATCCAATATATTCGGTAGTATCATTGTCAAGCATCGTCCCCACTAGAGAGATCCCGCCGCCCGCTGCACTAAGACCCAACCCTATTATCTTTAGAACACCTACGCCAAAGTGTCCTGTCGGGTCGCTCCGATTTATTGGATCTGCGCCACAGTACATATAGGCATTGAGTCCACCCTCCCCGAACGGACTCCAGGTGTCCGGGCTGTTAAACCGCTTCAACACTGGATTGAACTGCCGATACCCACTTCCCAAATGATAATGTCCGGTCACCGGATCCGGTCGTTCGCCGGTGAATCCGAGCACGCTGAGCAATCCACTTTCTGGTGTTCGATGGCCATAGGGCTCGTAGGCGAGGGGATGAGGCTGGTTTGCATTGAGCGCGTTCAATATTGAACGTTGTTGATCAGTCGCCAGCAGCGTGGTGATCACCTTGCCACCCTCGCCCTGCAGTTGCGCCAGCAGCTGGTCGTCATGCTGCATGATGCTGCGTTGTACATCGCCTTGAATTTCAGTACTCAGGCGAGTCCCACAGTTAAAACGCTTGATGGTGGGTTGTAGAAAAGGTGCGCTATCGACCAGCCGATCAATCGGATCGTAGTGGTAGCGAGCCAGGAGGCGTTGATGGGTAGAGGTAGGCATTGACTGAAGCTCCGTGCAAAGGACGAAAAAGCCGAACCTTTAGCATCAATCCTTTCCCAGCCATTGCCTACCTATCAGAACTGCTAGGGTTTTGCCCTTTCTGAAGTCAAACCTTCGGCATCGTCGCCAGCATCGACGCTCGCTGGCTCACCTCGAAATACCAGCCCGCCAGCTTTGGATTCGCTTCGCGCCACTCCAGATTCGGGTGGCGCAGATCCAGATAACCCAGCGCACAGGCCACGCTGATCGCGGCCACATCAAAATGGCTGGTGAGTTCGGCGATGGCGTCTGCTTCCAGCACAGCCAACGCCCGGCGGATCTTTTCGCGTTGGCCGTCCAGCCATTCGTCCCAGTGTTTTTCCGGGGCGCGCAGTGCAACTTCGTAGCGCACCAGCACGGCGGCGTCCATGATCCCGTCGGCCAGCGAAGCGAGGGTCAGACGGCGCCAGCGGGCCGAGCCTTCGCGGGGGATCAGCGGATTGCCGACGTGCTGCTGATCGAGGTAGTCGAGGATGACCCGGCTGTCATGGATGACATTGCCATCGGCCAGGCGCAGGGCGGGGATTTTGCCCAGGGGGTTGTCATCGATCAGTGCAAGGTCCGGGGCGACGGGCGTCAGTACGCAATTTTGCAGCGCCACGCGATTCTGTTGACCGGTTTCGTGGAGCAACACCATGACTTTGCGAACGAAGGGAGAGAGCGGGTTGTGGTACAGGGTCATGCTCGGGGCGGACATGGCAGCGTCTCGATCGGTGGCAGTGTCGGGCAGCATAGCGCGTTGGAGCGATAGCTCAAGATGGCAAACACCCTTGTAGGAGCGAGCTTGCTCGCGATGGCGGCCTGACATTCAACATCAATGCTGGCTGACAGGCCGCTATCGCGAGCAAGCTCGCTCCCACAGGGATCAGCGGCGTTGCAGGAGGCCGCGCAGGGCTAGCACAGCCGTGATGCCCAAGCCCAACCAGCTCAACGAATCCCACACACCATCCCCGAGCAACGCGGCAAACAACCCTGTCGCGCTGAGCACCGCGATGACGGTCGGAATGGCAAATACCTTCCAGAAGTTCGACTGCCGGGGCTTCATGCCATGCTCTCCGCTTTTTCCAGCACCGGCCTGGCAGCCTTGCGCCGCACCACCCACAGGTAGACCCCGCTGCCGAGCACGATGATGGTCAGCACATCCAGGGTCGCCCAGAGGATCTTCATCGGCATGCCGCCGTAGTCACCGAAGTGCAGCGGCTGCGACATGCCCATGGCGTCCATGTACCACGGTCGTTCGGCCACGGCGGTGACTTGCAGGGTGCTGGCGTCGATCAGTACCGGCGTCAGCAGGTGCGAAGTCAGGTGCGTGCTGCCTTTCATGAACACCGCGTAATGGTGCTCGCTGGAAAAGCGCGTGCCTGGGAAAGCGATGAAGTCCGGCTGCATGCCCGGCGCGACATCCTTGGCGATGTCGAGCAAACGGGTCGCGGGCGCGAGTTGCGTCAGTGGTGGTGCATCGCGGTACGGCGCGACCATCGCGCTCAGGCTGTCGTTGCGCCAGGCGGCGATGATCAGGTCGGCGCAGGCACTGATCACGCCAGTCACGCCGACCACCAGGGTCCAGGTCAACGTCACCACACCGATCAGGTTATGCAGGTCGAGCCAGCGCAGGCGTGTGGACTTGTCCTGGCGCACGGTGGCGAACTTCAAGCGGCGCATGAACGGCAAGTACAGCACCGTGCCGGAAACGATCGCCACCACGAACAGAATCCCCATGAACGCCAGCAGCAACTTGCCCGGCAAGCCGGCAAACATGTCCACGTGCAGGCGCAGCATGGTCATCGTGAAACCGCCGTTGGCCGATGGCGTCTCCAGCGCTTCGCCGGTACGGGCGTCGAGCATGAAGGTGTGGGACGAGTTCGGCTCGGTGCCTGCGGTCGCGGCCATGATGGTCAGCACCGCGTTGGGCTCATCATCCTCGAAGCCGAAATACTGCAGGACTTCGTCAGGGCGATGCTTCTCGGCGGCCTGCACCAACTGCTGCAAATTCAGGTGCGGGGTAACCGCCGGCATTTCCTTCACTTCAGGCGCATCGCCCAGCAAGTGGTCGATCTCGTGCTGAAAGATCAACGGCAGGCCGGTCAGTGCCAGCAGCAACAGGAACACCGTACAAATCAGGCTGGTCCAGGTGTGGATCGCGGACCAGCGGCGAATTGTTTTACTTTTCATTTCATAGCCTTCAGAAAAACCAGAACCGTCCACGAAGGACGGCCTGGTCATTGGGCGTGTCAGCTCAATGCGTTACCACTTGTAGGTTGCACTCGCGACGACACTGCGCTGGTCGCCGTAGTAGCAGTAGAAGCTGTCGCAAGTCGAGATGTAGTCCTTGTCGAACAGGTTGGTCGCGTTAACGGCCAGCGAAGCGCCTTTGAGGCTGTTGTCGAGGCGACCGAGGTCGTAGTGAACCACCGCGTCGAACACCGTGTAGGCACCGGCCTTGCCCAGCCAGGTGTTGGCCTGGTCGCCGTAGGTGTTGCCGGTGTAGCGCGCGCCGGCGCCGATGCCGAGGCCATCCAGCACGCCGTTGTGCCAGCTGTAGTCGCCCCACACCGACGCTTGCTGGTTAGGCATCAGTTGCAGGCGATTGCCCTTGTAGATGCCCTCTTGCACTTCGGATTTAGCCAGGGTGTAGGCCGCGGTGACCTTGAGGTTTTCGGTCACGTCGGAAACGGCTTCCAGCTCCAGGCCTTTGACTTTCACTTCGCCGGTCTGGCTGGTGACCGTCACGTTGCCCACGTTGTTGGTAACGGAAACATTTTTCTGGGTCAGGTCATACACAGCCGCCGTCAGCAGGGTGTTGCTGCCCGGTGGCTGGTACTTGATCCCCAGTTCCCATTGCTTGCCTTCAGTCGGCTTGAACGACTCGGTCGGCGAGGCGACGGCATTGCTGGTCGGCTGGAACGATTCGGCGTAGGACAGGTAGGGCACGAAGCCCGAGTCGAACACATAGCTGATCGCCGCGTTGCCGCTGAAGTTCTTGTCGCGTTCGGTGTTGGTGGCATCGCCCTTGTTGAAGAACGTGGTACCGGTGTGGACCCAGTCTTCACGACCACCGAGGGTCAGGCGCCATTGGCCGAGGGCCATCTGGTCCTGGAGGTACAGGCCGGTCTGCTGGGTCTTCTGCTCGTAGTCGTAGAACGCCGTGGAGCGTGCCGGACGTTCAATCGGCAAGCCATAGATCGGGTCGTTGACGTTGATGCCCGGCGCGGTGCCGAAGATCGAGAGGTAGTTGGTGGTGTTGCGCTGGTGGTCCAGGCCGATCAGCAAGGTGTGACTGACATCGCCGGTGATGAAGTCGCCCTGGAAGTTGTTGTCCACGGCGAATTGGGCGATGTCTTCGTCGACATTGGTGGTGCCACGGCCGGTGTTGCCTTGATCGTCGACGACAAACCCGAACTCGGCAAAGTCAGGGTTGTAGCTGTTGACGGTCACTGCCTGGAACGACAGCTCCGACTTGGTGTAGCGCAGGTTCTGCCGGAACTGCCAGACATCGTTCAGGCGGTGTTCGAAGGCATAACCCAGCGCGTAGTAGGTGCGGTCGTAGAAGTCGTAGTTCGGATCACCCAGGTTCTTGTGGTGGGAGATCTCGCCGAACGGCATGTCGATCTTGGTGCCCTGGATCGGATAGAACTGACTGGTGATACCAGTATCGTCACGAGTGAACTGCGTGAGCAGGGTGAATTTGGTGTCTTCGTCGATGTTCCAGGTCAGGCTTGGCGCAATGTTGTAGCGCTTGTCATCGATGTGGTCGATGGGCGTGCCGCCGTCGCGCAGCACGCCGCTGAGGCTGTACAGGAACTGGCCTTCGTCGTCGATCTTGCCGGTGCTGGCGAAGTTGATCTGGCGATGATTGTCACTGCCGTATTGCACTTGGATCTCGCTGCTGGCTTCGGCGCTTGGGCGACGGCTGACCATGTCCAGCAGGCCGCCCGGCGGGGTCTGGCCGTACACCGAGGAGGCCGGTCCGCGCAGCAGCGCCAGGCGGTCGAGGTTCCAGGTTTCCTGTTTAGGGTTGGAGTACACACCTTTTGGCAGTGGCAGGCCGTCGAGGAATTGAGTCGGCTCGAAACCCCGCACACGCAACCAGTCGGAACGGGTGTCGCTGCCGAAGCTGCTGGCGGTGATGCCCGGCAAGTAGCGCACGGCATCATCGAGGGTGTGCACGTTGCGGTCGTCCATCTGCTCACGAGTGACGACCGAGATCGAACGCGGCGCCTCGACCAGCGCAGTGTCGGTCTTGGTGCCGGCGGCGGTGCGCTTGGCCAGGTAGCCCTGTGCCGGGCCCCAGGCGCTTTCAGTGTCTTGCACACCGATCACGCTGGTGGCCGGCAGGTCCATCACACCCTCGGGCACGGCCACCAGGGTGTAGGTGCCCGCACTGCCCTGCTCCAGTTGCAGGCCGGTGCCACGCAGGGCTTCGCGAAGGGCGCCGGCTGCGTCGAACTGGCCTTTGACTGGCGCCGAGGTCTTGCCCGCCGCCAGGGATGGATTCAACGACAGGGCCAAACCCGCCTGGCTGGCGATCTGGTTCAGGGTATTGGTCAACGGCGCGGCCGGCAGGTTGTAGGCGCGGACGCTGGACGCCTGTTCAGCGGCGATCAATTGGCTGCTGGCCAAAGGGGTGCAAAGGGCAATGGCGACCGCCAGCAAACTGCGGCGCAACAGGGAGTCTAGCGAACGAGGCATACAGCGGCTCCTGAATGGAAATATTTCTCAATTGCCTGTGTGCCGAATGAAAATCAAAAAGTGATAGGGCTGGATGAAAATAATTTCGATTCAGAAGTCGGTTGCGGCTGGTATTGGGTCAAACCGGTTTTTGCGGGGAGTCGAGCGCCGCCATCGCGAGCAAGCTCGCTCCCACATTTTGAAATGCATTCCAGTGTGGGAGCGAGCTTGCTCGCGATGACGGTTGATCAGACACAAAGCTTTTCAGGGCTTGGCCTTGGCCTTGGCCACCACCTTCACCCACCATTGCGTGTGCTGTTCGATCTGCACCGGCAGGGTTGGCAGCAGGGCATTGAGTGCCAGGTCGGTGTTGCGCAGCGGGAAGCTGCCGGTGATGCGCAGGTCGGCCACTTCCCGTGCGACGCCGACGTAACCGGTTCGATAGCGGCCGATTTCATGCACCAGGTCTTCCAGCCGTGTGTTGTCCACCACCAGCATGCCGCGGGTCCAGGCATCCGCGCCGAGGTTGACGGCCAGCACCGGGCCCAGGCCATTGTTGCGGATCAACACTTGCTGGCCTTCGCGCAGAATCTGTTCGTCCGGGGTGGATTCAGGGTGAACTGCCACCGCCGACTGCAATACGCTCAGGCGCGTTCCGTCTTCCTCACGCTTGACCAGAAACCGCGTACCCAGCGCACGCATGCTGCCTTCACGGGTTTCGACGATGAACGGCCGGGGATCGCCATGGCCGGTTTCCACCAGGATTTCGCCCTCCTGAAGCACGATGCGCCGCTGTTTTTCATCGAAGCGCACATCCAGGGCACTGTGGGTATTGAGATTGATCAGCGTGCCGTCAGCCAGACGCAGGGTGCGCTGCTCGCCAACGGCGGTGCGCTGGTCGGCCAGCCAATAGTCGATCGGCAGGTAACGATCCCAGGCGAACAGGGCCAGGCCGATCACAGTAACGATACTGGCTACACCGCTACTCAGCTTGCGCACTCGCCGACGAATGCCTTCGCGCGATTGCAGCAGGGCCGTGCGGGCCGGGCCACTGGCCACGCTGAAACGTTGGTCGAGCATGCCCAGCTGGCGCCAGGCGCGGGCGTGCTCTTCGTGGGCCGCGTGCCACTTGGCGAACTCTTCGCGCTCTACCGGGTTGGCACAATCCATGGACAACTGCCAGGCAATCGCCGCGTCCAGCACGTTGGCCGATACCGGTTTGGAACTGAGCGGATTCACGTCGGCTCACCATACAACGCGATGTAGCACTGGCGAATGCCTTGGGCCAGGTACTGGCGCACCCGCGGCACCGACACCCCCAGGCGCTCGGCGATGTCTGCGTGGCCGAGGCCGTCGAGACGGTTGTAGAGGAACGCCGCCCGGGCCTTGCTGGAAAGCTTGCCGAGTAAACGATCGATATTTTTCAGGTCTTCGAGAATCATTTGCTGTTCTTCAGCCGACGGTTGTTCGGCCTCGGGAATCAGCATCAACTCGGTGAGGTAAGCCTGTTCCAGCGCGGCGCGGCGGAAATAATCGAACAGCAGGCCCTTGGCGATCGCCACCAGGAATGCCCGGGGCTCGTGCGGGACCTTCAGTTCCTCACGGCCCAGCAAGCGCACGAACGTGTCCTGGCTCAGGTCCTCGGCCCGCTGCGGGCAGGCGATGTTGCGTCGAAGCCAGGCCAATAGCCAACCGCGATGGTCGCGATACAACGCACCGACGAGCTCATTTTGAGGGCTTGGGACTGACGACACGCCGCACACCGATTGGGAAATATTAACTAACGAGAATTGTTCGCGATTGTCTCAGAGGCGAGGGAGGTAAGCAATTGGCGTTGGTCGGATGGGAATTAGGCGACGGCCCCTGTAGGAGCGAGCCTGCTCGCGAAAATCGTCAACGATGACACGGTTTTCTGGAAAGACCGAGGTGTCAGGTGATTTTTCGCGAGCAGGCTCGCTCCTACAGGGATTGCGTATAGGTCAGAAGGACGGCGCCTGCTGCCGGCGCTTCCACTGATTCAAGCGCTGTTGCAGATTCAACGGGCTATGAATCTGCTGCTGTCGCGCACGGCTGAACAGGATCAGCATCAGTTCGGCGGTGGCCAGGGCGTCGGCGCTGGCGTGGTGGCGCTCGAAGACTTCGAGCTTGAACCAGTCGATCCAATCGTCCAGCCCGGCCTCGCGAATGTGCGCCTGGGGGCATAGCAGCGGCGCAATGTCCGCCACATCCAGAAACGGATGCTGCAATTTGAAACCCAGGTGATCTTTCAATGCACGGCCGAGCATGTGCTGGTCAAACGGCGCGTGGAAGGCCAGCACCGGACTGTCTCCGATGTACTCCATCAGGTCGAGCAGCGCTTCTGCCGGGTCGCTGCCCGCCGCAATGGCGCTGGGGCCAATGCCGTGGATCAGCACGCTGGGGCCGAGTTTCACTTGTGGATATTGCAGGGTGCGTTCGAACTGCTGGCGAAAGTCGATGGCCCCGTCCTCGATCACCACCGCGCCAATGGACAACACGTGGTCCTTGTTCAGGTTCAAACCGGTGGTTTCCAGATCGAGCACCACCCAGCGTTGCTCGCGCAGGCTGCACTCAGACAGGTCGGCAGCCGTCGGTAATTGATCCAGCCGATGTTGCAGATGAGCCGGGAGGGTGGGACTCGCCGGGCGCAGCCATGAAAACAGGCTCATAACTGATACCGCAAGGTCAGGCTGCTTTGCAGGCGTTGTGCCTGGCGCAGGGACTCACGCAGGATGCGTCGGTCCAGATGATTGAGGCTGTCGGGATCGACCCGATTAGAGTAAGGAAAATTCTCCCGGGTCTGTAGTTGATGTTGCTGCATGCGGGTTTGCTGGATGAAGTGATACGCCTCTTCGTACGCGGCGCCGTCCAGGGGATCGATGACCTCCTTGGCAACCAACTGGCGAAAACGCTCCAGCGTGTTGTTCGCTTCGATACCGTGGACCAGGGCCAGCAACCGGGCGCCGTCGACGAACGGTGCCAGGCCCTGAATCTTCAGGTCCAGGGTGGCCTTCTCGCCATTTTTTCGCGCCAGTACGAATTCGCGGAAACGCCCAACGGGCGGGCGATTGCGCAGCGCATTCTCGGCCATCATGCGCTGGAACAAACGGTTGTCGCCGACCTGATCGAGAATGCCCCGACGCAACTGCTCGCAGCCTTGCTCGCTGCCCCAGACCACGCGCAAGTCGAAATAGATACTCGAACCCAGCAGGTTCTCCGGGGTTGCCTCGCGGATAAACGCCGCAAAGCGCCGCGCCCATTCGGCCCGGGACAGGCACAGCTCTGGGTTGCCGGCCATGATATTGCCCTTGCACAAGGTGAAGCCGCACAGCGCCAGGCTCTGATTGATCTGTTGGGCAATTGGCAACAGCTTGCCGCGAATCTCGGCGGCATGGGCCGCATCCCTGGCTTCGAACAGAATGCCGTTGTCCTGATCGGTGTGCAGGGTCTGCTCGCGACGGCCTTCACTGCCGAAACACAGCCAGCTGAATGGCACACCGGGGTCGCCTTTTTCGGCGAGGGTCAGCTCGATCACCCGGCACACGGTGTGGTCGTTGAGCAAGGTGATGATGTGGGTGATCTGCGTCGAAGACGCGCCGTGGGCCAGCATGCGCTCGACCAGTTGACCGATTTCGCCCCGTAGCGCTACCAGGTTTTCCACCTTCTGGGCATTGCGGATAGTGCGCGCCAGGTGCACCAGGTCGACCCGTTGCAGGGAAAACAGATCGCGCTCGGAAACCACGCCGCACAAGCGTTGCTCCTTGACCAGACAGACATGGGCGATGTGCCGCTCGGTCATGGCAATCGCCGCGTCGAATGCACTGTGATCCGGCGACAGGAAAAACGGCGCCCGGGTCATGTACCCTTCGATGGCTTCATTGAAATCACTGCTGCCGTTGGCCACGGTCTGACGCAGGTCGCGCAGGGTGAAAATCCCCAGTGGCGCCTTGAGTTCATCGACCACCACGATGCTGCCGACCTGTTGTTCGTGCATCAACGTCACGGCTTCGCGCAATGGCGTCTGCGGGGCGCATGTTACCGGGTGGCGCATGGCCAATTCGCCCAGTCGGGTATTGAGCGAATATTGGGTACCCAGGGTTTCCACGGCTTTTTGCTGCACTTGCTGGTTGACCTGATCCAGCAGGCTGCTGACGCAGCGCAGGGCGAAGTTGCGGAAGGTATCCGATAGCGAAAACAGGCGGATGAACGCCGGTTTGTTCAATTGCAGGCAGAAAGTGTCTTCGCCGGCCAGGTGCTCGGTGCGGGTCGCCCGTTCACCCAGCAACGCCGCGAGGGGGAAACATTCGCCAGTGGTGATCTCGAAGACCGTTTCGGTGCCACCCTTGGCCGTGTGCGGACGCTCGCCCACGACCCGGCCTTGCTTGACGATATAGAAGTGCTCGACCGGGCCGTCGGCGGGTTTGATGATGCTCTCGCCGGGGGCGTAAAAACGCAGCTGACATTGCTCGACCAGATACGCCAGGTGAGCGTGTTCCATCTGGTTGAAAGGCGGGAAGCGCTGAAGGAATTGCAACGTGCCCTGGATGTTCTGCAACACCGCGGTTTTCCCTGCCTGTGTGAAGGCGTCCGCTTTACTCATAACCATTACCGCAGTCTTTTTTTGAATTGTTGTAGTCGGATGACCAGGACATGGTCGACCCCTGCGGTCGGGGTGCCCATTGGACGTAAGTCTAGGTAGGCAATCAGGGTGATGGAATGTCGGAAAAACCTTACGCAACTGTGAGAAAAACCTCTCTATCCTGCTATTGGAAAAATATCCGACGGGGTGCACATTGATAGTTCGCTGAGCGATGTCTCCCCGCTGTGCCAGGGAATAGTATTGAACATATAGGGAAAGCCATGTCCGACCACGATATTTTGAGCGACGCCGAGCGCGAAGCGCTGAGTGCCGTCATGCTGGAACCTGACCTGCCGCAGCAACGGGTGCTGATCGTCGATGACGACGAAGACGCCCGGGAGCTGCTGTCAGAGATTCTGGCGATGGACCGTATTCACTGTGTAATGGCGTCCAGTGGCGAAGCGGCACTCAAGATCCTGCTGGCCAAGGCAGAGATCAAAAAGCCCTCGATTGGTTTAATGATCACCGACCTGCGAATGGGCCACGTTGACGGGCTGGATCTGATCCGTCAGGTACGCGAATCGGAAAGGGCGGCATTGCCAATCATCATTGTCTCGGGTGACGCCGACGTGAAGGATGCGATCGCCGCAATGCATTTGAGCGTGGTGGACTTTCTGCTCAAGCCGATTGATGCCAGTCATCTGCTGACACTGGTAAAACGCGAATTGGGCATTAAATAATTTGTAATTAAAGTTATCTGGTTCGTCTGCGAAAAAGCTACTCACAAATAGCTTTTTTCTTCTTTCGATTATTCAGTTATCGTTCAGCGCTTGAAGGCTGATGCGGGCATTTATTTGATATCGTATTTGGTTTGATAATGTCTGTCGTAGCACTATCCAGGTTGCCAATTTGGTTCTCCGATTCTAGTTGCTTGAGTATCTCGATGGTTGTCGTGTGCTCAATCTGCGGCCAGTTCCTGTAGATAAAACACTGACAAAGGTCAGGTCATTACTCTTTCTGGATTGTGTGGCTGTGTATCGCATTGAGGACGATATGATAAAGAAAATTGAATTTCGCGATCTTGTACTTATTGTCGGCGTGACAATCATGTGGGGCAGCAATTTTACGGTAATTGATATCAGTCTTGATGGCATCGATCCATTCATATTGACAGCGCTGCGCTTTACTTTCTGTGCATTGCCACTGGTGTTTTTCATCCCGAAACCGAAGGGTGTCAGTACTTTTGTAACTATAGTCTACGGTTTGTTGTTTGGTATTGGAATGTGTTGGCTGATGAACTATGGCATGTTTCTTGATGTCAGTGCCGGCGTAACATCTTTGCTCTTGCAGTTCAGTGCTTTTTTCACGGTCATCTGGGGAGTACTGCTGTTTGGCGAAAAAATGACGGCAATACAAGTGGCCGGCATTCTCATGGCGTTGGTGGGACTGATGTTCATTATCCATGTAACGCACGGTGGTGCCGAAAGTTTTGGACTTTTCCTGGTGCTACTCAGCGCATTGTTCTGGAGTCTTTGCAATGTGCTGGTCAAGAGAAGCAAAGTGGTTGATATATTTTCCTTTGTCGTTTGGTCGAGCCTGTATGCAACGCCTCCTTTATATTTGATGACTTACTGGGTCAAGGGGGCAGCTCCTTTCCAGACGTTGCTAACAGACATAACTGCTCCAGTGCTGGTATCTGTCCTGTTCCAGGCCTATGTGGCGACGGTATTCGGGTATTGGGTGTGGAACCGAATGATTGAGAAGTATCCGGCAAGCCAGGTTGCACCCTTGTCAGTGATTGTTCCGATATCGGGTATCTTGACCTCGTGGTATGTACTCGACGAACCCATTGGTGGCGAAAAACTGTTTGCTCTCATCATCACGGTCCTTGGAATTGCCTTGTTCATGAATGCATCGAGAATAGGCCGCCACATCGCTGCAAACGCGTTGCGTTTCAGGAGATAGTTCTGCATTTGCAGGACGCAGAAACAAAAATCCCCCGGTTTTTCAACCGGGGGATTGCTGTGGAGTGAGCTGGTTTACAACCCGTTCTTCGCCTTGAACTCGCGACGACGACGGTGCAGGACCGGCTCGGTGTAGCCGTTCGGCTGTTTGGTGCCTTCGACCACCAACTCGACTGCCGCCTGGAAGGCGATGTTGCTGTCGAAGTTCGGGGCCAGCGGACGGTACAGCGCGTCGCCGGCGTTCTGACGGTCAACCACCGGCGCCATGCGCTTGAGGCTTTCCATCACTTGCTCTTCGGTGACGATGCCATGGCGCAGCCAGTTAGCGATGTGCTGGCTGGAAATACGCAGCGTTGCACGGTCCTCCATCAGGCCGACGTCGTTGATGTCCGGCACTTTCGAGCAGCCGACGCCCTGGTCGATCCAGCGCACCACATAACCGAGAATGCCCTGGCTGTTGTTGTCCAGTTCGTTCTTGATCTGCTCAAAGGTCCACTGTGGGTTCACCGCCAGCGGGATGGTCAGGATGTCGTCTACCGAGGCATGCGCACGTTTGGCCAGCTCGGCCTGACGGGCGAACACGTCAACCTTGTGGTAGTGCAGCGCGTGCAACACAGCAGCAGTCGGCGACGGTACCCAGGCGGTATTGGCACCGGCCAGCGGGTGGGCGATTTTCTGTTCGAGCATCGCCGCCATCAGGTCAGGCATGGCCCACATGCCTTTACCTATCTGAGCGCGACCTTGCAGGCCGGTGCTCAGACCGATATCGACGTTGGAGTTCTCGTAGGCGCCGATCCATTTTTCCGCCTTCATGTCTGCCTTGCGCACCATCGGGCCGGCTTCCATGGAGGTGTGGATTTCATCGCCCGTGCGGTCGAGGAAACCGGTGTTGATGAACGCCACACGTTCGCTCGCCGCCTTGATACAGGCCTTGAGGTTGATCGTGGTTCGACGCTCCTCGTCCATGATCCCGACTTTGAGGGTGTTGCGCGGCAGGTCCAGCACGTCTTCGATGCGACCGAACAGCTCATTGGTGAACGCGGCTTCTTCAGGGCCGTGCATCTTCGGCTTCACGATGTAGATCGAGCCGGTGCGGGTGTTTTTGCGCGAGGTGTTGCCGTTCAGGTTGTGCATCGAAGCCAGGCAAGTCACCAGGCCATCGAGAATGCCTTCCGGCACTTCGTTACCGTCTTTGTCGAGGATCGCGTCGATGGTCATCAGGTGACCGACGTTACGCACGAACAGCAACGAACGACCGTGCAGGCTCAGTTCACTGCCATCGACAGCGGTATAGGTGCGGTCGGCGTTCATGGTGCGGGTAAAGGTCTGACCACCCTTGGCGACGCTTTCCGACAGATCACCCTTCATCAGGCCGAGCCAGTTGCGGTAGATCACCACTTTGTCATCGGCATCGACAGCGGCAACGGAGTCTTCGCAGTCCATGATGGTGGTCAGCGCGGCTTCCATCAGGATGTCTTTGACGCCGGCTGCGTCGGTCTGGCCAATCGGGGTGCTGGCATCGACCTGGATTTCGAAATGCAGGCCGTTGTTTTTCAGCAGGATCGCGCTCGGTGCAGCGGCATCGCCCTGGAAGCCGATCAGTTGCGCGTCGTTGCGCAGGCCGGTGTTGCTGCCGCCTTTAAGGGCGACCACCAGTTTGCCGTCGACGATCTTGTAGCCGGTGGAGTCGACGTGGGAGCCGGCCGCCAAAGGCGCCGATTCGTCGAGGAAGGCACGGGCGAAAGCGATGACCTTGTCACCACGCACCTTGTTGTAGCCTTTGCCTTTTTCCGCGCCGTTGGTTTCGCTGATGGCGTCGGTGCCGTAGAGCGCATCGTACAGCGAGCCCCAACGGGCGTTCGAGGCATTGAGCGCGAAGCGGGCGTTCATGACCGGCACCACGAGCTGTGGGCCGGCCATGCGGGCGATTTCGTCATCGACGTTTTGCGTCGTTGCCTGGAAATCGGCCGCTTCTGGCAGCAGATAACCGATGTCTTGCAGGAAGGCTTTATAGGCCACGGCGTCGTGTGGCAGACCGGCACGGGATTGGTGCCAGCCATCGATACGAGCCTGGAAATCATCGCGTTTGGCGAGTAGGGCTTTGTTCTTCGGCGCCAGGTCATGGATGACCTTGTCGGCACCGGCCCAGAACTTATCGGCGGTGAGGCCGGTACCGGGAATGGCTTCGTTGTTCACGAAGTCGAACAGGACTTTGGCGACCTGCAGGCCACCGACTTGAACGTGTTCAGTCATTGCTTGCCTCACTCTGCTCAGCTATTTCGCTTTTCAGCTCTTCAATTTAACAATGAAGCCTTTGGCCATTTAAACCACAAACCCCTCTACCAGTACATGCCCATTACGGGCGGCTGGGTTGGGACCGATCAACGGCTTGGGGCCTTGCTGACAGGGCTTTCAGGGTTGCGAACGTGCCTGCGGCAGACATCGATCCAGCGTTATGTAGTGCGCGCTGCGGCATACTACATGATGAATTGCGGTTGTGAAAATCAGACTAATTACGTCGTTCTGCGACCACATGACGCATTGCGGTCACGGCGCGGAGCAGGATGTTCTCAAAAAACCAGTGGATTGTTCCAGTTAAATATCGAAAGTTGTACACGATTTGTTGTTCGCAGGTTCATCGGTTGCGACCCTATCGCGAGCAAGCTCGCTCCCACAAAGGCCTGCGCGATCCCTGTGGGAGCGAGCTTGCTCCGGGCGGCGTTCCGACGATGACGTCAGACCTGTCAACACCGAGTCAGCCCTTGCCTATACTTGGTTCTCTATAACAAAAGTCATGACCAGAGGGCTGCGCCATGGACCACCTCGTACTCACCGTATTCGCACCGGACAAGCCAGGGCAAGTCGAGCGCATTGCCCAATGCATCGCCGAACACGGCGGTAACTGGCTGGAAAGCCGCATGTCGCGCATGGCGGGACAATTCGCCGGGATTCTTCGGGTGGGGGTGCCGGCCGAGGCCTACGACGAATTGGTCGATGCCCTGCAGGGCTTGTCCGCCCAGGGCATTCGCGTGTTGATCGCCGAAAGCAGTATCGAACAATTCTGCACTTGGAAGCCGATCGCCATGGAACTGGTGGGCAATGATCGTCCGGGGATCGTGCGTGACATCACACGCTTGTTGAGCGAGCAGGGGGTGAACCTGGAGCGGCTGGTCACCGAAGTGCGCCCGGCACCGATGAGCAGCGAGCCGTTGTTCCATGCCGAAGCGATTCTTGCCGTCCCGCTGACGTTGTCGCTGGACGTACTGCAATCGCGCCTGGAAACCCTGGCGGACGACCTGATGGTCGAGCTGGTGCTGCGTAGTGAACCCTGATCGGGTTATCCAGGTTAAACGTGCACCCGCCTGTGGATAACCTGTAGAGACACCCCGCCAGGCCACACCGGCCGGGGTTCTTCAGGATCTGATCAAAAAACCAGCAGTTTCAGGGACTTGCGCACAAACGGCGGGGATCACGCTGTGGATAACCTTGGGAGCGAATGATGCAGGCCACGGGAGACGTGGCCTGTAGGGTTTTGTGTGTTTTTTGATCAGCTGCGGCGGCGCAAACTTATCCACGCATCGACGCTGTAAACCGCCAGACCGGCCCAGATGAACATGAACGCTACCAGGGTGCTGGACGACAGGTGCTCGCCAAACAGCAGGACCGCTTGCAGCAGCACCAGTGTCGGTGCCAGATACTGGAGAAAGCCCAGTGTCGTGTAGGGCAAATGCCGTGCAGCAGCGTTGAAGCAGACCAGCGGCACCAGCGTGATCGGGCCGGCGGCAACCAGCCACCAGGCTTGGGACGTGGTCCAGAATTCGGCCTGGGCGCTGCTGGCCGTCGGATTGAGCAGCAACCAGCCGAGGGCAATCGGCACCAGCATCCAGGTTTCCACCACCAGCCCCGGCAGCGCCTTGACCGGTGCCTGCTTGCGAATCAGGCCATAGAAGCCGAAGGTCAGTGCCAGCGCCAGCGACACCCACGGCAGGCTCCCCACTTGCCAGACCTGTTGTGCCACACCCACGGCCGCCAGACCCACGGCAATCCATTGCATGCGTCGCAGCCGCTCACCAAGAATCAGCATGCCCAGCAACACGTTCACCAACGGGTTGATGTAGTAACCAAGGCTGGCCTCCAGCATGCGGCCGTTGTTCACCGACCAGACGTAGGTCAGCCAGTTGGCCGCAATCAGTGTACCGCTCAGGGCCAGGGTCGCCATCCTTCGCGGGTTCTCCCGCAGTTCGCGCCACCAGCCGGGATGCTTCCAGACCATCAGCAACAAGGCGCCGAACAGCGCCGACCACAGTACCCGGTGGATGATGATTTCCACGGCGGGCACGCTGGCGATGGCTTTGAAATAGAGGGGGAAAAGTCCCCAGATGATGTAGGCACTCAGGCCCAGAATGTACCCGCGACGCGGGTTGGCGGCTTGCATGCAGAATCCTTGCTTAGGCAGCTAACAAAGAGGGGGATTGTAAGGAGATTTGTCTGCGAATGTCCTGACTGAATAGGTAGGTCATTTGTGAACATCGGTCTCTGTAGGAGCGAGCCTGCTCGCGAAGAACGCAAGGGCAACGCGTTTATCCAGGCAGCACGCGTTATCGTTGACGTCCATCGCGAGCAGGCTCGCTCCTACAGGGGGGCGGGTGGGTCAGAAGAGCTTCAGTGGCTCTTCATTGAGCGCCGCCAGTTGTTCACGCAACGCCAACACCTGATCACCCCAATAACGCTCGGTGCCGAACCACGGAAAACTGCGGGGGAATGCCGGATCATCCCAGCGGCGGGCGAGCCAGGCGCTGTAATGCATCAGGCGCAGGGCGCGCAACGGTTCGATCAAGGCCAGTTCACGCGGGTCGAAGTCGTGGAATTCGTTGTAGCCGTCCATCAGTTCCGACAACTGGCTCAGGCAATCCTGACGATCGCCGGCCAGCATCATCCAGATGTCCTGCACCGCTGGACCCATGCGACAGTCGTCGAGGTCGACGATATGGAACATCTCGTCGCGGCACATCATGTTGCCGGGGTGGCAGTCACCGTGCATGCGGATGTTCTGGTGCGGCGTGTTGCTGTAGGCATCTTCCACACGCTTGAGCAGATCGCGGGCCACCGATTCGTAGGCCGGCAGCAGACTGCGGGGGATGAAATTGCCGTCGAGCAACGTGGCCAGCGAATCATGGCCGAAATTTTTCACCGCCAGTGCTTCACGGTGCTCGAATGGCCGGGTCGAGCCGACCGCATGCAGGCGCCCGAGCAACTGGCCCAGGCGATACAACTGGTCGAGATTGCCCGGCTCCGGCGCGCGGCCACCACGGCGGGGGAACAGGGTGAAACGGAAACCGTTGTGTTCGTGCAGGGTTTCACCGTTATGGATCAACGGCGCCACCACTGGCACCTCGCAGTCGGCGAGTTCGGCGGTGAACTGGTGCTCTTCCAGAATCGCTTCGTTGCTCCAGCGTTGCGGCCGGTAGAACTTGGCGATCAGTGGCTCGGCGTCTTCGATACCGACCTGATAGACGCGGTTCTCGTAGCTGTTGAGCGCCAGGATGCGCGCGTCGCTAAGAAAGCCGATGCTTTCGACGGCGTCGAGTACGAGGTCTGGCGTAAGGGTTTCAAACGGGTGGGCCATGCTGACTCCTGCGCGCAGCAGGCTGCTGCGTCCGGCCAGGCATGGTAGCGCAGACGGTGGGGTTTTAGTGGCTGGACTGAGATGTGTGGTGTCTGGGCTGACGCCATCGTCGGAACGCCGCCCGGAGCAAGCTCGCTCCCACAGGTCATGCGCCAGATTTGAAATCGCGCCAATCCTGTGGGAGCGGGCTTGCCCGCGAAGAGGCCGGATCAGGCGCCGACGATCCCGCCATCTTCCCGGGTAATCGCCATTACCGAAGACCGCGGCTTGCCATTAGGCAGATGCTCGGGGAAGGTTGAACCGCCGTTTTCACCCGGATGCTGAATCCCGACAAACAGGGTTTTCTGATCCGGCGAGAAGCTGATCCCGGTCACTTCACAACCTACCGGCCCGACCATGAAACGGCGAATCTCGCCGGTCGCAGGATCGGCGCAGAGCATCTGGTTATTGCCCATGCCGGCAAAGTCACCGGCATTGCTCACATCACCGTCAGTCAGAATCCACAAGCGTCCGGCCTTGTCGAAGCCCAGGCCGTCCGGGCTGTTGAACATGTTCTGCGGCGTGATGTTCGACGAGCCGGCCTTTGGCGTACCGGCATGCGCACCCGGGTTGCCGGCCACCACGAACAGGTCCCAGGCAAAGGTGTGCGAGGCGTGATCATCACGCTCGGTGCGCCAGCGCAGGATCTGGCCGTAGACGTTCTTTTCGCGTGGGTTCGGCCCGCCCACCGGTTGCCCGTCTTCGCCACGTTTGGCGTTGTTGGTCAGCGTGCAGTAAACCTGGCCATCCTTGGGGCTGACCACGATCCATTCCGGGCGGTCCATACGCGTGGCTTTCACCACGCTGGCTGCGAGACGGGCGTGGATCAGCACTTCGGCCTGATCGGCAAAGCCGCTGCTGGCGTCGATGCCGTTTTTGCCATGGGTCAGTTCGATCCATTCACCCTGGCCTTTCGGGTGATCGGCGTTGCCGTCGCCCGCATCGAAACGCGCCACGTACAGGGTGCCGTGATCAAGAATGTCGCGGTTGGCCTTGGGGTTCTTGTGGTCGATCTTGTCGCGGCTGACGAATTTGTAGATGAACTCACCGCGCTCATCGTCGCCCATGTACACCACGGCATGACCGTCGCCGGTTTCGGCCAGGGCGGCGTTTTCGTGTTTGAAGCGCCCCAGGGCCGTGCGTTTGACCGGCGTCGACTTCGGATCGAACGGATCGATCTCCACCACCCAGCCGTGACGGTTGAGTTCGTTGGGGTTCTTGGCCAGGTCGAAGCGCTCATCGTGATGATGCCAGTTGATCTCTTTGCTGGTCACCACCGCGCCGTAGCGTTTTTGCGCCGGGTCGAATTTCTGCTCGGCGTTGCTGCTGCCGAAGCAGTCGGTGAAGTTCTCTTCGCAGGTCAGATAGGTGCCCCACGGTGTCTTGCCGTTGGCACAGTTCTGGAACGTGCCGAGGACGTTCTTGCCGTGTGGGTCGGCGCTGGTTTTCAGCAGGGCATGTCCGGCGGCAGGGCCGCTCAGGCTGATCGGTGCGTTGCCGTGAATGCGGCGGTTGTAGCGCGAGCCCTGGACAAACTGCCATTGGCCGTTCTTGCGCTGCACTTCAATCACCGACACACCTTCGCAGGCCAGTGCCTTGCGCACTTCTTCCGCCGATTGCGGCATGCCGCCGTGGGCGTAGAGGTAGCGGTAGTTGGTGTATTCGTTGTTGATTGCCATCAGCGCCCGGTCTTTTTCACCGGGAAACTCGAACAGGCTCATGCCGTCGTTGTTGTCGCCGAACTGGGCTTCCTGATGTTCAGCGCTGCCATTGCCGCTCAGGTCGAACACCGGGCCGTCCTTGTGCAGAGGCTGGCCCCAGCTGATCAGCACCGAGGACTTGTAGCCCGCTGGCAGGGTGATGGAGTCGCTGGTGGCGGCGGGGATGCTGTCGAAGCCCAGCAACTGGCTGTTGCCGGCGCTGACACTGGCAGCCATCACGCTGCGGCTCAGCAGATTGCCGCCGAGGAACATCGCCGCGCCGCACAGGGCACCTGCGCTGATGAAGCCGCGGCGGCTGAGGCCGACCATGGTTTCGAGGTCGGTGGACTGGTTTTCTTCTAATAGACTCATTTCAGGCTCCCTGCGGTTTTGCAGACACCTTAATGCTGAGTAATGAACCTTTTGTTACGGTTTTGCTTACAGCGGCGTGCCCAACAGAACCCTGGACGGCGAAAACTCCACGCGCACCGGTTTGCCGCACGTCAGCCCCAATGCCTGCAGATGCCTCGGCTCGGCCAGGGCGCATAGTGACAAGCCGCTGGGCAGGGTGATGCGTACTTCGCTGGGGCCATCGTCGGCGTCGAGAATCTTCTCGATGGTGCCTTTCAGGCAATTGTTTCCAGGCGTTTCTGCGGAATCGATTCCCAGTACATCGAGCCAGCCGGCCTTGATCAGTGCCACGACTTCGGTGCCGATGTGCAGTTCCAGGCGTTCGGTGCTGTCGTGGGTGATTTGCGCGTCGACGATCACGCCTTCGGCGACCTTGAGGCGAATCAGGTCGTTGCGCCCCTGAGGTTCGATCGCCACCACCTTGCCATGCAACTGATTGCGCGCGCTGGTGCGCAGCATCAAGCGCCCGAGCAGGTCCAGGTCGCTGGCGTCTTCAGCGGCTTCCAGCACTTGAGCCTGCAAGGCTTGCAGCTTCTGGTACAGGCGCAATACGCGCTGACCTTCGATGGACAGGCGTGCACCACCACCGCCCTTGCCACCGACAATCCGCTCCACCAGCGGCTTCTGCGCCAGGTTGTTCAGCTCATCGATCGCATCCCAGGCGGCCTTGTAACTCAGGCCTGCGCTTTTTGCCGCGCGGGTGATCGAGCCTTGTTCGGCGATGTGCTGCAGCAGGGCGATGCGCTGCGGACGGCGGACAATGTGCTGGGACAACAAGGTAGGCAAGGACATGACAAGTCGCTTTGGGTGGTAACGATGGTGAGGACGTTGGCCGCTTGGGCCGCGCGAGTCAAGTCAGGGTGTTTCGCCGGGTTTGGGCGTGCGGGCCAGGCAATAGACGTCGACCCTTGCCGCACCGGCGTCCATCAGCAGGCGAGCCAGGGCCTGGGCCGTGGCACCGGTGGTCAGGACGTCGTCGATCAGGGCCAGGTGCTGGCCTTTGACGACCGCGCCGGACGCCAGGGCGAAAGCGTTGCGCAGGTTCTTTCGGCGTGCTTCGGCGTTCAATGCCTGTTGGGCGTCGGTGTCCTGGGTTCGCAGCAGCAACCGTTCGTCGCAAGGGATATCGAGACTCGTACCCAGCCACTGGGCCAGCATCGCCGCCTGATTGAACCCGCGTTTGCGCAGGCGCCGGGTTGCCAGCGGCACCGGGATCAGCGCATCGGGTCGCTGCAGATCGTCTTCGAAGCGATGTTGCAGGTATTGAGCAAGAAGTTCGGCGAGCAGGCGGCCAAACGGCCACTTTGCACTGTGCTTGAAGCGGGTAATCAAGCTGTCTACCGGAAAGCTGTAGGTCCAGGGGGCAATCACTTGTTCGAAGGCGGGTGGCTGCTTCAGGCAATATCCGCAGGTCAGGCCTACGGCCGGAAGCGGCAGGGCGCAGGTCTGGCAGTGATCGCCGAGCCAGGGCAACTCGGTTTCGCAGGCCGTGCAGACAGGGACAATGCCGTCGGCCGTTTCATCGCATAGAAGACATGGTTGTTTGTTTTTTAACCAGATGTAAACCAGCCCTTCGTATTGAGGTTGACAGCGCATCACTCTTCCTTAAACATGCCGAAACATCCGTGTCGTGCCTGTGGGTATTCCGTTCCCCCCGGCCGCTTGCCAAGCCTGAATAAAGGAATCGCCCATGAGCGCCAGCACCACTGCAACCCTGCGTCATGACTGGACTTTAGCCGAAGTCAAAGCGCTCTTCGTACAGCCATTCAACGACCTGCTGTTTCAGGCGCAGACAGTGCACCGTGCGCATTTCGACGCCAACCGCGTCCAGGTGTCGACCCTGCTGTCGATCAAAACCGGCGCCTGCCCGGAAGATTGCAAATATTGTCCACAGTCCGGTCACTACAACACCGGCCTGGAAAAAGAAAAACTGATGGAAGTGCAAAAGGTCCTCGAAGAGGCCGCTCGCGCCAAGGCCATCGGTTCGACCCGTTTCTGCATGGGCGCGGCGTGGAAGCACCCGTCGGCCAAAGACATGCCTTACGTGCTGAAAATGGTCGAAGGCGTGAAGGCCATGGGCCTGGAAACCTGCATGACCCTCGGTCGCCTGGATCAGGAGCAGACCGAAGCGCTGGCCAATGCCGGCCTCGACTATTACAACCACAACCTCGACACCTCGCCCGAGTTCTACGGCAGCATCATCACCACCCGCACCTACAGTGAGCGCCTGCAAACCCTGGCGTATGTGCGTGAATCGGGGATGAAGATCTGCTCCGGCGGCATTCTTGGCATGGGCGAGTCGCTGGACGACCGCGCCAACCTGCTGATACAGCTGGCCAACCTGCCGGAGCATCCGGAGTCGGTGCCGATCAACATGCTGGTGAAAGTCGCCGGTACACCGCTGGAAAATGCCGACGACGTCGATCCGTTCGACTTCATCCGCATGCTCGCCGTCGCGCGCATCCTGATGCCGCAATCCCACGTGCGCCTGTCCGCCGGCCGCGAAGCCATGAACGAACAGATGCAGGCCCTGGCGTTCTTTGCTGGCGCCAACTCGATTTTCTACGGCGAAAAACTGCTGACCACCGCCAACCCGCAGGCCGACAAGGACATGCAACTGTTCTCGCGTCTGGGCATCCTGCCGGAAGCCCGCGAAGAACATGCCGATGAAGTGCATCAGGCGGCTATCGAGCAGGCGCTGGTGGAGCAAAAAAACAGCGAGCAGTTCTATAACGCGGCTGTTTGATTAAGCATTCATTCCCCTGAAGGAATGCAAAACCCCTGTAGGAGCGAGCCTGCTCGCGATGGCGTCATGTCAGTCGACATCCATGTCGATTGTCAGTCCGCATCGCGAGCAGGCTCGCTCCCACAGGAGACTGCGTAGTGTTCGCCAACCTGTGAACTGATCCCTGAGGCCTGCATGTCTTTCGATCTCGCCGCACGCCTTGCTGCCCGTCGTGCCGAAAACCTCTACCGCCAGCGACCGCTGCTCGAAAGCCCGCAGGGGCCGCAAGTGGTGGTCGATGGCCAGCCGTTGCTGGCATTCTGTAACAACGACTATCTGGGCCTGGCCAATCATCCGCAAGTGATCGAAGCCTGGCGTGCTGGCGCCTTGAAGTGGGGTGTGGGCGGAGGGGCGTCACACTTGGTCGTCGGCCATAGCTCCCCACACCATGCACTGGAAGAAGCGTTGGCCGACCTGACCGGTCGCCCTCGCGCGTTGCTGTTCACCACCGGTTACATGGCCAACCTCGGTGCGGTCACGGCACTGGTGGGGCAGGGCGATACGGTGCTCGAAGACCGGCTCAATCATGCGTCGCTGCTCGACGCGGGGCTGCTGTCCGGCGCGCGGTTCAATCGCTACTTGCACAACGACCCGGTGAGCCTGGCCAAACGCCTGGAAAAAGCCACCGGCAATACGCTGGTGGTCACCGACGGCGTGTTCAGCATGGACGGTGATATCGCCGACCTGCCTGCGCTGGCTCGAGAGGCAAAGGCCAAAGGCGCCTGGTTGATGGTCGACGATGCCCACGGTTTTGGACCACTGGGTGCCAACGGTGGCGGCATCGTCGAACACTTCGGCTTGAGCCAGGATGACGTTCCCGTGTTGGTCGGCACCCTCGGCAAGGCGTTCGGTACGGCGGGTGCCTTTGTGGCTGGCAGCGACGAGCTGATCGAAAGCCTGATCCAGTTCGCCCGCCCCTACATCTACACTACCAGCCAGCCACCCGCGCTGGCCTGCGCCACGTTGAAAAGCCTGGAACTGCTGCGCAGCGAACACTGGCGTCGCGAGCATTTGCAGACACTGATCCGCCAGTTCCGCCAGGGCGCCGAACAGATTGGCCTGGAACTCATGGACAGCTTCACGCCGATCCAGCCGATCATGATCGGCGACGCGGGGCGCGCGGTGCGCCTTTCGCAAATGCTGCGTGAACGCGGGTTGATGGTGACTGCGATTCGCCCGCCGACCGTACCCGCCGGCAGCGCCCGACTACGGGTCACGCTGACGGCTGCCCACAGCGAAGCTCAAGTACAGCTATTGTTAAACGGACTGGCCGATTGTTTTCAACAACTGCAGTCGGAGCCAAGCCATGCGTGATCGTCTGATTCTGCTGCCCGGCTGGGGCCTTGGCGTTTCACCGCTGGAGCCTCTGGCGGCAGCCTTGCGCGGCCTGGATGAGCACCTGCATGTCGAGATAGAGCCGTTGCCGGAGCTGGAGTCGAGCGATCTTGAAGAGTGGCTCGATGAGCTTGATTCGACCTTGCCGCAAGACGCCTGGCTGGGCGGCTGGTCATTGGGCGGCATGCTCGCCTGCGAGTTGGCGGCCCGGCGTGGCGATCGCTGCTGTGGTGTGCTTACCCTGGCCAGCAACGCTTCTTTTGTCGCTCATGAACAATGGTCAAGCGCAATGTCCGGGGAAACCTTCGATGCGTTTCTGGCGGGATGTGCAGCCGATCCTCGTGCGACATTGAAGCGTTTTTCACTGCTGTGCGCCCAAGGCGCCGAAGACCCGCGCGGATTGTCGCGGTTGTTGCTCGGTGGCGCCCCGAACACCGCCGCGCCGGTGCTGCTCAGTGGTCTGCAAGTGCTCGCGCAACTGGATACACGACAGGCACTGCAATCGTTCCGCGGTCCGCAACTGCATCTGTTCGCCGGCCTCGACGGGCTGGTGCCGGTGGAGGCGGCGGGCGAGTTGTTGGCATTGCTGCCGGATGTCGAAATCGGTCTGATTGAACAGGCCGGCCACGCGTTTCTTCTGGAGGATCCCCACGGTGTGGCGGGGGCGATCCAGGCCTTTTTGCATGAGTCCGGTGATGACTGATTTATCCTTTCCCAACCTGCCCGGCGCCTTGCCAGACAAGCGCCAGGTAGCCGCGTCATTCTCCCGCGCAGCGGCAAGCTACGACAGCGTGGCCGAGTTGCAGCGTGATGTGGGCAGCCAATTGCTCAGGCGCTTGCCACAGGGCTTTGTACCGCAGCATTGGCTGGATCTGGGCTGCGGCACCGGGCATTTCAGTCGTGCCCTGGGTGAGCAATTTCCAAGCAGCCACGGGGTGGCGCTGGACATCGCCGAAGGCATGCTCGAGCACGCCCGGCCATTGGGCGGTGCCACGCACTTCGTGGCTGGCGATGCCGAGCGTTTGCCACTGCAGGATTCGACCTGCGAGCTGATCTTCTCCAGCCTGGCGGTGCAGTGGTGCGCGGACTTCGACTCGGTGCTCAGTGAAGCTTTTCGAGTGCTGAAACCGGGCGGCATCTTCGCGTTTGCTAGTCTTTGTGCAGGGACGTTGTTTGAACTGCGCGACAGCTGGCGGCAGGTCGATGGCATGGTGCACGTAAACCGCTTCCGGGAGTTTGGTGTTTATCAGCAGTTGTGCGCTGCCAGTGGTTTACGGGTCGTCAGTCTGCAAAATCTGCCGCATGTGCTGCATTACCCGGATGTGCGCAGCCTGACCCATGAACTCAAGGCGCTGGGCGCGCACAACCTCAATCCCGGACGGCCGGGCGGCTTGACCGGGCGAGCGCGGATTTTGGGTTTGATCGAGGCTTACGAGCAGTTTCGCCGGGCTCAGGGACTGCCGGCGACTTATCAAGTGGTGTACGCCGTATTGGAGAAACCCTTATGAGCGCAGCCTATTTCATCGCCGGCACGGATACCGATGTCGGTAAAACCACGGTCGCTGCTGGCCTGCTGCATGCGGCGCGTTCGGCGGGCTTGAGCACGGCGGCGGGCAAGCCGGTCGCTTCCGGTTGCGACGTGACGCCCAAAGGCCTGCGCAACGCCGATGCGCTGGCCTTGCTGGCGGAGTGTTCGCTGCCGCTGACGTATGCCCAGGTCAATCCGGTGGCCTTCGAACCGGCCATCGCCCCGCACCTGGCGGCGCGAGAGGCGGGTGTGGCGCTGACGGTGCAGTCGTTGCTGGCGCCAATGCGGCAGATTCTGGGTATGCAGGCGGACTTCACCCTGATCGAAGGCGCCGGCGGATGGCGCGTACCCTTGGCGGATCAGGACAATCTGTCGGACCTCGCCATCGCATTGAAGCTGCCGGTGATTCTGGTGGTCGGCGTGCGATTGGGCTGTATCAGCCATGCCTTGCTGACCGCCGAAGCGATTGCCCGGGACGGTTTGCAACTGGCGGGATGGGTGGCCAACATCATCGACCCGAAAACCTCGCGGCTGGAAGAAAACCTCGCCACCCTTGCCGAGCGCCTCCCGGCGCCGTGCCTGGGGCGTGTGCCTAAACTCAAGGCCGTTACGGCCGAGGCAGTGGCCGAGTACTTGCAACTGGACCTGTTGGACTGACGTTTTTGCAATGCGGGTTTTGCCTATGATAAGGCACTGTGCCATTAGTGTTTTTGTCGAGTGTTTTGCCGGCCACTCTGCTTCAATGGCCGCTGTTCATCCTTTGAAAGGACGAGTTTTCCCATGGAAATCTCAGGAAGCAGCGCTTTTTATGCAGGTCTGAGCACCCTTCAGGCAGGGCTGAACCGTGTCGATCAAGCCGCCGGGCAGATCGCCAACATGACGATCGAGCGATCGGTCACCAGCCAGTCCTCCGAGGCGCAGGTCGATCGTCTGCGATCGGTTGATCGCAGCCAGCAATCGGACCTGAGCAGCAACGTGGTCGAAATGGCCCAAGGCAAGATTCAGGCGGAGCTGGGCGTGAAAGTCGCCAAGGCAGCCGATGAAGTGCTCGGAACGTTGATCGATACCTTCGCTTGATTTTTACAGAATCCGTACTCTCCAGCGCCGCGCCCGTTCGCGGCGTTTTTCTGCGTAAGTCTTTCTTCCTCAACTAATCTTTTCCGCATGGCTGGCCGCTTTGAAAGCGCGGCTGCGCTGTCGTGTGCCTGTGTGTCCAAGCCTGCGATGACGAACGGCAAAAGATCGACGCTTGACAAGAATTGGGCGTAAACGTATGTTTCAAACAACTGTTTGATCGCAACAACAAATCAATGCGGTCGTCCATTCCCGGTTACATCAGCAGAGGTTTATCGCTATGCCTGACTACAAGGCCCCCTTGCGTGATATTCGCTTCGTTCGTGACGAACTGCTCGGCTACGAAGCGCACTATCAGAGCCTTCCGGCTTGTGCCGACGCAACTCCGGACATGGTTGACGCCATTCTTGAGGAGGGTGCCAAGTTTTGTGAACAGGTACTGGCTCCGCTGAACCGTGTGGGCGACATCGAGGGTTGTACCTGGAGCGAGTCCGGCGTCAAGACCCCGACTGGCTTCAAGGAAGCCTACAAGCAATTCGTCGAAGGCGGCTGGCCAAGCCTGGCCCACGACGTTGCGCACGGCGGCCAAGGCCTGCCGGAATCCCTGGGTCTGGCGGTCAGCGAAATGGTTGGCGAGGCCAACTGGTCGTGGGGCATGTACCCGGGCCTGTCGCACGGTGCGATGAACACCATCTCCGAGCACGGTACCCCTGAGCAGCAAGAGGCTTACCTGACCAAGCTGGTTTCCGGCGAGTGGACCGGCACCATGTGCCTGACCGAGCCGCACTGCGGCACCGACCTTGGCATGCTGCGCACCAAGGCCGAGCCTCAGGCCGACGGTTCCTACAAGGTTTCCGGCACCAAGATCTTCATCTCGGCCGGTGAACACGACATGGCCGACAACATCGTCCACATCGTACTGGCCCGCCTGCCGGATGCACCGGCTGGCACCAAAGGCATCTCTCTGTTCATCGTGCCGAAGTTCATGCCGAACGCCGATGGTTCGATCGGTGCGCGTAACGCCGTGTCCTGCGGTTCCCTGGAACACAAGATGGGCATCCACGGCAACGCCACCTGCGTGATGAACTTCGACGGCGCCACCGGTTTCCTGATCGGCCCGGCGAACAAAGGCCTGAACTGCATGTTCACCTTCATGAATACCGCACGTCTGGGTACCGCGCTGCAAGGCTTGGCCCACGCCGAAGTCGGTTTTCAGGGCGGCCTGAAATACGCTCGTGACCGTCTGCAAATGCGCTCGCTGACTGGCCCGAAAGCGCCGGACAAAGCCGCTGACCCGATCATCGTGCACCCTGACGTACGTCGCATGCTGTTGACCATGAAGGCATTCGCCGAAGGCAACCGTGCGATGGTTTACTTCACCGCCAAGCAGGTCGACATCGTCAAGTACGGCGTAGATGAAGAAGAGAAGAAGAAAGCCGACGCACTGCTGGCCTTCATGACGCCAATCGCCAAGGCCTTCATGACTGAAGTCGGTTTCGAAGCGGCCAACCACGGCGTGCAGATCTACGGCGGTCACGGCTTCATCGCCGAGTGGGGCATGGAGCAGAACGTTCGCGACAGCCGCATCTCGATGCTGTACGAAGGCACCACCGGTATCCAGGCACTCGACCTGCTGGGCCGTAAAGTGCTGATGACCCAAGGCGAGGCTCTGAAAGGCTTCACCAAGATCGTCCACAAATTCTGCCAGACCAACGAAGGCAACGAAGCGGTTCAAGAGTTCGTCGCACCGCTGGCTGCACTGAACAAGGAATGGGGCGAACTGACCATGAAGGTCGGTATGGCTGCCATGAAAGATCGCGAAGAAGTCGGCGCGGCCTCCGTGGACTATCTGATGTACTCCGGTTACGCCTGCCTGGCCTACTTCTGGGCTGACATGGCGCGTCTGGCTGCCGAGAAACTGGCTGCCGGCACTTCCGAAGAGGCCTTCTACACCGCCAAGTTGCAGACTGCGCGTTTCTACTTCCAGCGCATCCTGCCGCGTACCCGCACTCACGTCGCAACCATGCTGTCGGGCGCCAACAACCTGATGGACATGAAAGAAGAGAACTTCGACCTGGGCTACTAAGTCCTGGCGCAGTCCTTCATAAAGAAACCGCCGCTTCCTCCGGGAGCGGCGGTTTTTTTTGCGCTGTGGTCAGGCTTTGATCACCATGGCGTCGGGTCCAGGGGGCCGACGCCAGTCGGGGTACTCACGCCTTCGCCGTTACGTATGAACGGCAGGTGCCAGAAGTCGTTCGGGACGACGGGATCGCCAGGCTTGACACCTTCCGGAAAGATGAACTCGAACACCGGCGCCACATACTGTCCGGCAATCAGCCCATTGGCGACGGTCAGCCTGCCCGCATTCTGGATGCAACCGTCCACGCCGGCCTGGGATAAGCTTTGCTGTGGAACGCAAAGTGACCGTGCAACAACGCGCAAGGTACGTGTCGGCTGGCTAAGTAGCCCGGTGGGCGCTTTGGTCGCGCGTAATCTGGCGCGTTGTGGCTGGGCCCCCGTGTTCTGTGTGGTAATACCACCCGAGGCTCCCAGGCAACTGGCCGCAAGGCCAAGCCCAGGGTTGCATTCACCCGTCATCTCATAGGGTGTAATCCAGCGATTGGTTTGCACACCTGTCGATGGATTGACATCTATCAGATAGATATCGACCGGGGTCTGGATGTCGGTGGTCGAGGCTTCAAGGAAAATCCGGTCCTGCGTCTCTTGGGCTACTCCGCTGATGGCCGTTGCGGCCGGGTCGGCCGTACCGATGCCAAATTCCCCGATAGCCAGGTAGCTGGGCTGCGAACCAGGCTGAGTGTAGATCCCGACATTCGCCTCGATCGTGTGTGCAGAGATGAAGTCCGGGAGCCCCGTTGTTGCTGACTTGAACAGAGTACCGGACCAGCTGATGAAGTCGCCGACTTCGAAGGGTGCCTGTTGTGTCGGGTCGGGGTCCGTCGCCGTGCGTGTAGCATCGCTGAATCTCTTCATGACGTACTGGCTGCAATAGACCTGCCCCACCGCTGGACCCGAGAGCTCTCCACTGGCCGGAGGCGTGACGCCGGCCTGGCTGAAGTTGCGGCAGTTGTTGGTCGTGGTCGGGGTGACCACTTGTGGCCGGTTTTTCTGTGGGCAGAGTGCATCGTCCCCGGAAATCGTGCGCGGCACGCACATCGGGTAGCCGGTGGCGGCATGGATGGTCGGGTTGGCATCATCGACGGAGAAGCGTGGGTCGGGGCTTTGGGCACGGCCAAAACGTCCATTCGGATCGTTGATCTGAATGATCGTGGGTTGCGTCGGGTTTCCGCTGTCAACTTCGAGGTTGCCGTTGGTGTAGTCGATCCGGGTGATGACACCGCTGCCCGCATTGACTGATTGCTGGGAGACAAAGATCAGCCCGGCAATTTGCTTGTTGGAGACAGTATTACCTACCACATGGATCTCGAACGAGGGGTAGGCTGCCGGTGATTTTCCGAGCGCCAGGGTTCCAACCCTGACGAAGTCGGCCCAGGTCAGGGTGTTGGCCGGCATCTGCATAACGGTGTTGCAAGGGACAACAATCGTGACGCCGTTCAACTGGACGGTCCCCCCAAAGCGGCCCGGGTCGCTGGTATTGGGGCAATTCGCATTGGTGGTGTCCAGGGTCATGTTTTGGATAAAACCGGTAACGTCAAACCCATGAATCGCAGTCGGGTTTGTAAAAATCGGATCGGGCAGTGTGGGTGTCGTGAACGGCGAGGGCAAACCCGGGGGCTTGGCAGTCCCGCCACCACCGCCACCGCCACCGCCAGCTCCGTTTTTGGCAAATGCATCTCCACCACCAATGGCCAGTGCGACAGCGACGGCACCGGCGAGCAGAGCATGGCGACTGAAGATGCCGTTGAATCGTTTGTGAGGCAGCAGCGGTATGGCGAGCGTTTTTTCGAACAAAGATAAGCTCATGGCTCACTCCAGAATCTTGCAGGACCAATTGCCGGCCGATCGAGATCGCGGATCTGCTGATGCGCTGAATCCTGCGCAAGAAAAACGCAAAGCCGTGAGTGTCGAATTGGGGCTCGATCCAGCGGGGTAAGTGCCTGTGTACGGTCGACACTTGCCGTTCGGATGCTTTCACCTGCGTTGCGTTGGCCGGTTACGGACGCAAACGCGAGAGACATTTCCTTGAGCCTGAGGGGCACCTAGCAGTAGTCGTGCCTGATTGGTTCAGTCGCCTTGTTAGCCAGTAAAAATGCGGGCTGCGCTGATGTTGGTGATATACACATAGTTATAGTTATGTGATTAACGCCAAAGTAGGTGGGTATATATGCCCAAATTTGGAGTGCTGTGAAAAGTTTTAGTAGGTGTGTCTCCGTTAGTGGTAGTTGAGAAGTGTTGTCTGTTAAATACTACTAAAGTCGCAGGTGTGCAAAAGGGGGGTGAAGAGGGTGGAGAAAAAATAGTCGTGTATGGGAGGTATAAATAAAAAGACAATAGCTAACGCAGTGCAACTTGCGCACGAATGGGTTTTATATGTTTGATGGATGTTTTTTTTGGCTGGCGATGCGGTTTTACAGGTGTTTTTTAAGTGCCGTTTACACCGGGGTATTTGGATGAGCAAATACTCTGCCAGCTTCAAAAAAACGCAGTCTGGTGACGTGATGCCCTTTAAATGCTGGCTTTTAGAAGTCGTTGGTGATCACCGGATGCGGGCTGTTTGGGGAATGGCACCCAATAATTGGGTGAAGTTTAACCAGAACTGAGGAATAGTGCGCAGTTGCTGTTGATAGTAGGGTTTCTTGATTTGACTTAAATGAAAAATGTAGAAATTTTCATGTTGAAATGTTTTGTTGCAGCTAGAGTTGCATCAAGCGCTATCCAGTAGTGCCAAATATCATTTTTTAAAAAGGCCTGGGCCACGAGAGTGCTTTGCCAGTTGGGTCTCGCATTGTCCATGCAACTTCAAGTTGATGTGGTTACTCGAGCGAGCAGCAACATTCATGGCGATGAGCTCATCTCGCAACAGGGCAACCGCGGAGCCTGACTACTCCGTACTGAATCGGGAACGTCGTCATGTTTAATTATTTGAGCATCTTTCGAACCACCTGCTTGCCCCGTGCAATGGTGATGACACTCTTCGCCATTGGCCTGCCCGTCATGAGCGTTTGGGCCGCAGACCCGGTCGTTCCGGCCGTGCCGGACGTGCCTGGTCTGCAGTCACTGCGCGGCATGACGCCTCCCGACCCTTCGGGAACCGAAGGCGGGCGCAAGGTCGACCTGATGACCGACTACGTGCTCAATCGCTCGGCGGCAGTGCTCCTGGGCAAGGCACTGTTCTGGGACATGGAGATCGGCAGTGACGGCTCCACCGCTTGCGCGTCCTGCCACTTCCACGCGGGTGTCGATCACCGCACCACCAACCAGATCAACCCGGGCCAGGCGAATACCAACGCGAACGTCTCGTCGATCTTCAACAAACCGTTCACCGCGTCGGATATTCCGGGCGACGTGCCGAGCTACACCACCAGGTCCGGTGGCAAGGGCGGTCCGAACTACCTGCTGAAGAAAAGCGACTTCCCGACCCACGTGCTGGCCGATCCGCTGGATCGCAACTCGGCGATTGTCTATTCAAGCGATGATGTCATCGGCTCCCAAGGCGTGTTCGACGCCAACTTCGTCAAGCCCAATCAGTCGCGGTTCGACAAGTGCATTCAGCAACCGGACGGTATCTTCCAGGTGGGCGGTATCAATGTTCGCCGTAGCACCGGGCGCAATGCGCCAACGGTGATCAACGCTGCGTTCAACGTGCGCAACTTCTGGGATGGCCGGGCCAATAACGTATTCAATGGCTTCTCGCCGTTCGGCAATCGCGACCCTGACGCCGGGATTTTCGTGACCAGCGATCGCGGTGGCGTGGCGACCAAAGTCAGGCTGGCGCTCAAGGATGCTTCCGCCGCCTCGCAAGCGGTAGGGCCTCCCGGCAGCCCGGTAGAAATGTCCTGCGGCGGACGTACCTTCGCCGACATTGGCCGGCGCATGCTCGACACCTTGATGCTCAAGCAGCAACGGATCTCGTCCACCGACTCGATACTCGGGCCGGTATCCGGTGGTCATCGGCCGACCTACCGTGAACTGATCAAGAACGCGTTCCAGCCGCGCCTGTGGAATGCCACGCAGCAGGTCTTGCTGGGCGGTGCGCCATACACCCAGATGGAGGCGAACTTCCCGTTGTTCTTCGGGCTGGCGATTCAGATGTATGAGTCCACGCTGATCTCGGACCAGGCGCCGCTGGATGCCTATTTGCAGGGCGATCATACGGCCATGAACGAGCAGCAGGTCCAGGGCATGAATCTGTTCCTGGGCAAGGGCAAGTGCATCAGTTGCCACGGCGGTGCGGAATTGACCAACGCCGGCAGCCGCTTGCTGTTCCATCCTCGGGAACGGATCGAACGCATGGTCATGGCCGACAACCTGACCACACTGTATGACAACGGCTTCTACAACACCGGGGTGCGTCCGACCTCGGAAGACCTGGCGCTCGGTGGCTCGGATGCCTGGGGCAATCCGTTGTCCTTCACTCGTGAGTACAACACCGTACTGCAGGGCGGCCAGATCCCTGACCCGCTGGAAGTCGATGTGTGCACCTTCGAAGTGCCTTTGAGCCCGGCCATCCCTTGTGATACGACGCTCAAGCCCAATGTCGGTTTCCGCGATGCGGTCGATGGCGCCTTCAAGACGCCGACCTTGCGCAACATCGCGTTGACCGGACCGTATTTCCACAATGGCAGTCGCGCAACGCTGCAACAGGTGATGGAGTTCTACAACCGCGGCGGCGACCGGCGTGGCGAAGATGCCAGCAACACCAGCGGCTTCGTGCATCCGGCGGTCAATCAGCACAACGGCTCGAACCTCGATCCGGACATGACCCGGCTGAACCTGGCCCCGGATGAAGTGGATGCGCTGGTCAAGTTCATGGAAGTCGGGCTTACCGACCCTCGGGTCGCGTGGGAACGGGCGCCGTTTGACCATCCATCGCTGGTACTGCCACAGGGCGAAAAGGGTGATGAAAACTCGGTCGGGCAAAAACCGGCCAGTCCGAAGATCACTACCCGGCAGGCGCAGGACGCCGAAATCCAGCTCAATCCGGTCGGTGCCGAAGGTCGCACAGCGCTGGAAGGGCCGCTGCAACCGTTCAACAACGACCTGTAACCGTATCGCCCTTGCGTCACTGGCGACTGATGGACGCCAGTGACGACCTTTTACAAATACCTCAGTATTTCACTCAGCAAATCGGGGGGGCTGCCGTTAAAGTGGTGGGCACATTGCCATCTATTGATCTGACCGGTCGGAGCTTTACCCTTGCCGCGCTCTTCCGCTGTGCGTTTCAGTCATTTTCTGCCGTCATTGCTGCTGTTACTGGCGGGGCTTGCGGCTGCGTACATCAAGGATCTGAACGTCTTCTTCACCTCGCTGTTCAACGTGCTGCCCACCCTGGTGCTGTTGCTCGGTGGCGCCTATTGCGCGGTTTACCGACGCCAGCGTGAACTGTTTCTGATGGTCACGGTGTACATCGCCTACTTCCTGCTCGACACCCAGACCGACTATTACCGCGACAACGGCAAAGTGCGTGACGATGCCGCCGTGGTCTTTCATTTGTGTTGCCTGCTGCTGCCGCTGCTGTTTGGCGTGTTCGCGGCTTGGCAGGAGCGTACCCATCTGTTCCAGGACATGGTGGCGCGTTTTGCAGTACTTTTGGCGGTTGGCAGCGTGGCTTTGGGGCTTGAGCAAAGCTATCCGCACGCGCTGCTGGTCTGGCTGTCGGAGATTCGCTGGCCCGCCTTGCATGGCGCCTGGATGAGCCTGATCCAGTTGTCCTACCCGGTGTTCATCGCTGCGTTTCTGCTGCTGGCCTGGCAATACTGGCGCAATCCGCGACCGCTGCACGCCGCGCAATTGGTGGGGCTGCTCGGGCTGTTCTGGATGTTGCCGAAAACCTTCATCCTGCCGTTCACCCTCAACATAATGTGCAGCCAGGTGATGCTGATGATCGCCGCCGCCGTTGCCCACGAAGCCTATCAAATGGCCTTCCGCGACGAACTGACCGGGCTGCCAGGCCGTCGTGCGCTAAATGAGCGCATGCAACGGTTGGGGCGCAACTACGTGTTGGCCATGAGCGACGTCGACCACTTCAAGAAATTCAACGACACCCACGGCCACGACGTAGGCGATCAGGTGCTGCGGCTGGTGGCCAGCAAACTGTCGAAAATCGGCGGAGGCGGTAAGGCGTATCGCTATGGCGGCGAGGAGTTTGCCCTGGTGTTTGCAGGCAAGACCCTCGAAGAGTGCCTGCCGCACCTGGAAGTCATCCGCGATTCCATCGCCACATACAACATTCAACTGCGCAATCAGGAAAACCGCCCGCAGGACGATAATCAGGGGCGCCAGCGGCGTGCCGGTTCCGGGGCGTCGAGTGTATCGGTGACAGTCAGTATCGGCGTTGCCGAGCGGATCGATCAACGCACCCCTGAAGAGGTGCTCAAGTCCGCTGACAAGGCGCTCTACAGCGCCAAGGGTGCCGGGCGAAACTGTGTGATGGCGTTCGGGCAGAACCGCCGTGGCGCCGTGCGCATGGACGCCGCTACGGTTGAGTGATGATGGCGCATTCAGCGAGCGGTAGGTGGTTGTGAGGCACGGCCGGCGGCAGTAGGTTGAAGAAATCTGCCGACGGAGAATGACCATGCCCGAGTACAAAGCTCCCTTGCGCGACATGCGCTTTCTGATCGACCACGTCTTCGACTTTCACAGCAACTACGCCGCGCTGGGGGCCACCGATGCCAGCCCGGACATGGTCAATGCGATCCTCGAGGAGGGCGCGAAGTTCTGCGAAAACGTGCTGTCGCCGCTCAACCGCAGCGGCGATGAAGAAGGCTGTCATTTCGACAATGGCGTGGTCACAACGCCCATGGGCTTCAAGCAGGCATTCGCCCAATATATCGAGGGCGGCTGGCATGGCTTGGCGGCGGATCCGCTTTACGGCGGTCAAGGGCTGCCGATCTCTCTGGGCCTGGTGATCAGCGAGATGGTGGGCTCCAGCAACACTTCATGGGGCATGTACCCCGGCCTGACCCACGGAGCGATGTCGGCGATCCACGCCCATGGCACCGAGGCGCAGAAGCAGACCTATTTGAAGAAGCTTACCGCTGGCCAATGGACCGGCACCATGTGCCTGACCGAAGCCCATTGCGGCACCGACCTGGGCATCATCAAGACCCGCGCCGTGCCTGCGGCTGATGGCAGCTACGCGATCTCTGGCAGCAAGATCTTCATCTCCGCCGGCGAGCACGACATGAGCGCCAACATCATTCACCTGGTGCTGGCCAAATTGCCGGACGCACCGGCCGGGACCAAGGGCATTTCGCTGTTCATCGTGCCCAAGTTCCTGCCCGATGCGACGGGCGAAGCGGGCGAGCGCAACGGTGTGTCCTGCGGCTCGATCGAACACAAAATGGGCATCAAGGCCTCGGCCACCTGCGTGCTGAACTTCGACGAGGCCAAGGGCTTTTTGATCGGTGAGCCGAACAAGGGCCTCAACTGCATGTTCACCATGATGAACCACGCGCGGCTGGGCACCGGCATGCAAGGGCTGTGTCTGGGCGAGGCGAGCTTCCAGGGCGCGATCAAATACGCCAACGACCGTTTGCAGATGCGCGCGCTGACCGGCCCGAAAGCCCCGGAAAAAGTTGCCGACCCGATCATCGTGCACCCTGATGTGCGGCGGATGTTGCTGACCATGAAAGCCTTCAACGAGGGCAACCGCGCGCTGACCTACTTCACCGCGCAGTTGCTCGACGTTGCACACCTGAGCGCGGACGAAACGGCGCGTCAGGATGCCGAAGACTTGTTGGCGTTCCTCACGCCGATCTGCAAAGCCTTCATGACCGACACCGGCCTGGAGGTGACCAACCACGGCATGCAGGTGTTTGGCGGCCACGGGTTCATTCGCGAATGGGGCATGGAGCAACTGGTTCGCGACTGCCGGATCGCGCCGATCTATGAGGGCACCAACGGCATTCAGGCGCTGGACCTGCTCGGGCGCAAGGTCCTCGGCAGCCAGGGCAAGCTGCTGCGCGGGTTCACCAAAATCGTCCACAAGTTCTGCGCGGCGAATGCCGAGCATCCGCAACTGGCCGGGTATGTGGCGCAGCTCAATCAACTGAACCAGCAGTGGGGTGAGTTGACCACCAGGGTCGGCATGGCCGCGATGAAAAACCCTGACGAAGTGGGTGCCGCGTCGGTGGATTACCTGATGTACAGCGGTTACATCATCCTTGGCTACCTGTGGTTGCGCATGGCGCTGGTGGCTCAGGCGCAGCTCGATGCTGGCAGCGGCGATGGCGACTTCTGCAGGGGCAAACTGGCGACCAGCGAGTTTTACTTCAAGCGTCTCTTGCCACGCACAGCTGCTCATCGGGCGGCCATAGAGGCGGGTAGCGATTGCCTGATGCAATTGCCGGCGGAGTTGTTTGCGCTTTAGTCATATAAATCCGTTACAACGAAGCTCGCCTTGCGCGGGCTTTTTTGTTGATGACTAAAAATAACAAAATGGTCATGAGTTGACCCTATGTGTCACAAAAGTTGTTGGGGTACACTCCGACCCAACGAAAACACACTTCCTGTGAATCACCTGTATAGATCTTGCGAGGTTTGCCATGGCTGACTACAAAGCGCCCCTGCGCGATATGCGCTTCGTCCTCAATGAAGTTTTCGAGGTCGCCAGACTCTGGGCCGAGCTGCCTGCACTGGCTGAAACCGTCGATGCAGAAACGGTCGAAGCCATCCTGGAAGAAGCCGGCAAAGTCACCAGCAAAAGCATCGCACCGCTGAGCCGTGCCGCGGACGAGGAAGGTTGCCATTGGGCAGACGGTGCCGTCACCACGCCGGCAGGTTTCCCACAGGCCTATCAGACCTACGCTGAAGGCGGCTGGGTCGGTGTCGGTGGCGATCCGGCCTACGGTGGCATGGGCATGCCCAAAGCCGTTTCGGCCCAGGTTGAAGAAATGGTCAACTCCGCCAGCCTGTCGTTCGGCCTGTACCCGATGCTGACCGCCGGCGCCTGCCTGTCGATCAACGCCCACGCCAGCGAAGAGCTGAAAGCCGCGTACCTGCCGAACATGTATGCCGGCATCTGGGCCGGTTCCATGTGCCTGACCGAGCCACACGCCGGTACGGATCTGGGGATCATTCGCACCAAGGCCGAGCCTCAGGCCGACGGTTCCTACAAGGTCAGCGGCACCAAGATCTTCATCACCGGTGGCGAACACGACCTCACCGCAAACATCATCCACCTGGTGCTGGCGAAGCTGCCGGATGCACCGGCGGGGCCGAAAGGCATTTCGCTGTTCCTGGTGCCGAAGTTCATGGTCAATGCCGATGGCAGCCTGGGCGCGCGCAACCCGGCGAATTGCGGTTCGATCGAACACAAGATGGGCATCCAGGCGTCCGCGACCTGCGTGATGAACTTCGATGAGGCCGTGGGTTACCTGGTCGGCGAACCGAACAAAGGCCTGGCGGCGATGTTCACCATGATGAACTACGAGCGACTGGGCGTCGGTATCCAGGGCCTGGCCACTGGCGAGCGCTCGTACCAGAACGCCGTGGAATACGCCCGCGACCGTCTGCAAAGCCGTGCGCCAACCGGCGCGCAGAACAAGGACAAAGTGGCTGACCCGATCATCGTCCACCCGGACGTGCGTCGCATGCTGCTGACCATGAAAGCCTCGAACGAAGGTGGCCGTGCGTTCTCCACCTACGTGGCGATGCAACTGGACACCGCCAAGTTCAGCGAAGAAGCCGCCACCCGCAAGCGTGCGGAAGACCTGGTGGCGTTGCTGACACCGGTGGCCAAGGCGTTCCTGACCGACCTCGGCCTGGAAACCACCGTACACGGCCAGCAGGTCTTTGGCGGCCACGGTTACATCCGTGAGTGGGGCCAGGAGCAACTGGTGCGTGACGTGCGCATCACCCAGATCTACGAAGGCACCAACGGCATTCAGGCGCTGGACCTGGTCGGGCGCAAGATCGTGGGCAGCGGCGGGGCGTACTACAACCTGTTCGCCGACGAGATTCGTCACTTTACCGCAACCGCGAGTGCGGACCTCGCCGAGTTCACCAAGCCGCTGAACGACGCAGTGACCACCCTCGATGAATTGACCGCGTGGTTGCTTGACCGTGCGAAGAGCAATCCGAACGAAATCGGCGCGGCGTCGGTCGAGTATCTGCAGGTATTCGGTTACGTGGCGTACGCCTACATGTGGGCCCTGATGGCCAAGGCGGCTTTCGGCAAGGAAGCGCAAGACGATTTCTACGCCAGCAAACTGGGCACGGCGCGGTTCTATTTCGCTCGCCTGCTGCCGCGTATTCACTCGTTGAGCGCGTCGGTGAAGGCCGGTAGCGAATCGTTGTTCCTGCTGGATGCAGGACAATTCTGATGAAGTAACGTTATGTAAGCATTCTCTTACATAACGTGCTGCTGTTCTCCCATAGATGCAAATTGGATCCAGAGCTAATCTACTTCTCATGGACGTAGCGCAGGAAGCGCAAAGCAACAACAGGGACACGTAGGATTCTGCCAGGACGGCGGAGTGAAATGGATGTCAGGGAAACAGTCTGCAAAGCCCCGCTTCGGCGGGGTTTTCTTTTGCCTGAAGAAAAGTTTTCAGCTTGTCCCATCCAGCGTATGCGCGCTGTTCAAGCGCCCGTCCGGGCCATTTATCACTTCTTCCAGCAATGTCCGCAGCAATGCCAGCGAGGCCTGCTGCCGTTGCACATCCCGACAAACCAAACCGACTCTCAGCGGTACGCGGGGTTCGCTCAGGGGTTTCCACAGCAGTTCGTGGTTGCCATGGGTCTTTTGCGAACGCCCGGGCAGTACCGTCGCCAGGCGCGTGTGCGGCAGGCTGTCGAGGATGCCGGCCATGTTGTTCAATTCGGCTTGCACCTGTGGGCGACGTCCCAGGCTTGTCAGCTGTGCCTGCCAGATCTGCCTTATCTGAAACTCCTCGCCCAGCAACAACATCGGCAGTTCGGCGGCCTGACTCATGGACACTTTCTTGAATTCACGCAGTGGATGCTCTGCCGGAATGACCAGGGTCAGTTCATCTTCGTACAGCATCACGCCATGCAAGCCAGGCTGGCGGGGCGGCAGGTAGCCGATACCGATATCCAGAGAACCGTTGAGCAGTCGCCGCTCGATTTCCAGCCCGGTCAGTTCATAGATCTGCACCACCAGATGCGGCTGCGCCTTGCGCACCCGCTCGAGCATCTGCGGAACGAGGCTGGTATGCACGGTCTGCAATACACCGATGGCCAGGGTGCGTAGCGCCTGACCCTTGAAGTTGCCGAGCGCTTCCCGTGCCCGTTGCAGGCCATCGAGCAAAGGCAATGCGTGGTTGTACAGCGTGTGGGCCGCGAGGGTCGGCAACAGGCGTTTGCTGCTGCGCTCGAACAGACTCACATCGAGGTTTTGTTCCAGGTGGCGGATTTGCTGGGACAGCGCCGGCTGGGAGATGGACAGGCGCTCGGCGGCCCGGCCCACGTGGCCTTCTTCATAGACCGCGACGAAATAACGCAGTTGCTTGAAATCCATAAGTATTACTTATCGAAAATGCTGGGAAATCGAAATGGCTGAACGCCTCGTCTGAGCCTAGTCTAACCGCATTCACAGGGCTTACAGGGCCATAGAGCGCGATGAATACCCTTTGCTTCGATGGTGTTTACATAGGTAAGGCAAAAAACCTCATCAGAGGTTTTTTCAGATGAATCTGTTCAGTCTGCGCCGCAGTCCTCCCAGTCTTGATGATCTGGTCATGGACACCTCCCCGCCATCCCAAGGCAATAACCTTTCCAGCGAGTACTTGATGCCCAGTGTCGAGCGGCCGAAACAGGTGTTTGTGCGTGGCCAGGGTTCATGGTTGTGGGACAGCGATGACCGTGCGTACCTGGATTTTTCCCAGAGCGGTGGGGCCAACAGTCTTGGTCATAGTCCTTCGGTACTGGTCAATGCAATCACTGCCCAGGCCCAATCGCTGATCAACCCGGGTTTCGGCCTGTACAACCGCGGCATGCTCAGCCTCGCCGAACATCTGTGTGCCAGCACCGGCAGTGATCAGGCCTACCTGCTTAATACCGGCAGCGAGGCCTGCGAGGCGGCGATCAAACTGGCGCGCAAATGGGGTCAGCAGCATCGTGGCGGTGCGTCGCGAATCATTGTGGCCAACAACGGATGCCATGGCCGTAGCCTGGCGACGATTTCGGCGTCGGACAGTTCGACATTGACCAACCGATTCGAGCCGCAATTGCCAGGCTTCAGTCGTGTTCCTTTCAATGACTTGCCAGCGTTGCATGCGGCCGTGGATGAGCGGACCGTAGCGATCATGCTCGAGCCGATCCAGAGCGAAGCCGGCGTGATCCCGGCCACCGCACATTACCTCAAGGGTGTCGAACGCTTGTGCCGTGAACTCGGCATTTTGCTGATCTTCGACGAAGTGCAAACCGGCATTGGTCGTTGTGGCACATTGCTCGCGGAACAGTCCTGCGGCGTAACGGCGGATATCGTCGTGCTCGGTAAAGGGTTGGGCGGCGGCGTGCCATTGGCCGCGTTGCTGGCGCGTGGCAAGGCCTGTTGTTTCGACACTGGCGAGGTGACGGGCACTCATCACGGCAATGCGTTGATGACCGCTGCGGGACTTTCAGTGCTCGATACGGTGCAGGACAAGGCTTTCCTCAATCACGTCGCAGAATCCGGTCAGCACCTGCGTGAAGGCTTGGGGCGTTTGGCCCATCGTTACGATCACGGCGAGTTGCGCGGACAAGGGCTGCTTTGGGGGCTGACGCTGTCGGACGATTCCGCTGATGCGGTAGTCAAGGCCGCGCTGTACGAAGGCCTGCTGCTCAATGCTCCGCAACCCGACTGCCTGCGCTTTACCCCAGCGCTGAATGTCAGCAACGCCAACATCGATGAAATGCTCCTGCGCCTGGCGCGTGCCTTCTCCCGAGTACGCACCGCGCAATTGCAGTGCCGTAAAGGGATTGCCGTCTGATCAGGCGCGCCCTGCACAATTTCCAGAACCGTCTCGCGGTAATACGCACGTCCCACGCCCGACACTTTTGGCGTGGGGCGTTTTTTTGTGGCCGGGTTTTTCCAAAGGCAATTTCGGCTTGAGCGGTTAGCACATCAATGGCTTTCTAGCGTGCATCGGCAGGGAGTGTCGGTGCCAGCGAAACGGTATTACTGTCGCGTTTGTTTTGATTTCTATACCACTGGGTGGTATGTTTTATGGAAGGGATGCCGATGTCACCAAGGCTGTTCAAGACAAAGCGCTTCGCAATGCAGGCTGCCAAGGCCTGGATCAGTGATGACGAACTCCGGGAGGCATTCACCGAAATGCTCAATGGTCAGGCTGACAATTTGGGCGGCGGGGTCTGGAAGAAGCGTTTGAATGCCAACCGCCATCGCTCGATTATCCTGGCCAAGGGCGGTGCTCATTGGGTCTATCAGTTCCTGTACGCAAAAAAAGATCAGAGCAATATCAGTCCCAGGCATTTGCTCGACTTGCGAGAGTTGGCCAAGACATATGGTGGACTGACCGAAATGGAAATTCAGCGCTTGCTGGATGCAAAGGAGTTTGTGGAGATACCAAATGAGTAAAAAATTCAAAAGTGAGCTATCGGAATCGATCCACGAATCGGCCAGTGCCTTGTACGCCATAGGTGCAATCAGCAAGGCGACCATGCGTGAATTCGATGAGTCCTGTCTTGCAAGGGTGCCGGATGCGATTCCCGCGCAGGAGATCAAGGCATTGCGCGAGCGTAACAATGTCAGCCAACCGGTGTTTGCGCGCTACCTGAATACCAGTGCTTCCACGGTCAAGCAATGGGAAGCAGGGGATAAGCACCCCAGTGGCATGGCGCTGAAGTTGCTGAGTGTTGTGCGCAAACACGGTCTGGAGATACTGGCCTGAGGAATCGGGCTGAACCCTGACAAACGGCACAGGTCGATTAGCTGTAGGACTCGAACGAGTCCACCCGAATCAGGAGCTGTCCCATGGACTTTATTCGCATCATCATCGCCATCCTGTTGCCGCCACTGGGTGTGTTTCTGCAAGTAGGATTCGGCGGGGCGTTCTGGCTGAATATTCTGCTGACGTTGTGCGGTTACATTCCGGGGATCGTGCATGCGGTGTACATCATCGCCAAGCGCTGAGCTGAGTGTCGGCAGGTAGACCGCCTTCGCGAGCAGGCTCGCTCCCACAGAATTTGTGCATGTCACAGAACCTGTGGGAGCGGCGGTGCGGCGATCCGACTTGCCCGCGAAGGGCGCGCCACCGTTTCGGCAATGAGCGCGGGCTTCAGTCCACTAAATCCATCACCCGCCGATAAAACAACCACTCCTGCTCCAGTGCATGGGCCTGATTGCCGGCCTTGCGAAAGCCATGGCGTTCATCGGCGTAGTAATGCGCTTCGACCAGGATGCCGTTGTTCTGCAGGGCCTCGACCATGTCGCGGGTCTGCTGCGGGATGACCACGGCGTCCAGTTCCCCCTGGAAGAAGATCACCGGCACGCGGATGTTGCCGGCATGCAGCAGAGGCGTGCGGGCCGCGTAGCGTTCGGCATCCCGCAGAGGATCGCCGATCAACCAATCCAGATAATCGCTTTCGAATTTGTGGGTCGTGCGCCCCAGCGCCACCGGATCGCTGACCCCATACAGACTGGCGCCGGCGCGGAACACGTTGTGAAATGCCAAGGCGCAAAGGGTGGTGTAACCGCCAGCACTGCCGCCGCGGATGAACGCTTTGTCGCCATCGATCAAGCCACGTTCGGCGAGATGACTGACCACCGCGCAAGCGTCTTCGACATCCACATCGCCCCAGCTCAAATGCAGCGCCTGACGATAGGCCCGGCCATAACCGCTGCTGCCGCGATAGTTGAGGTCGGCCACGGCGAAGCCCCGCTGAGCCCAGAATTGAATGCGCGGATCGAGCATCGGGTAGCACGCCGACGTCGGTCCGCCATGGATGAATACCACCAGTGGCGGTTTCGCCTCGCCGGTCATCGCCGGGTAGAAGAAGCCGTGTGCTTCGCCTGAGCCACTCGGGTAGCGCAAGGTTTGCGGGCGGCTGATCTGGTCGGGAGCAAGCGGTGCAATGCCGCCGGCCAATACTTTCACTTGCCGGCTCTGGCGGTCGATGGCGATGACGGCGGTTGAACTGACGGGCGACGCCGCGATGCAATAGATGAACTGCTCATCCACGGCGAGATGGCGGAAGCGGCTGTAGGCGCCAGTGAAGTCTGCGCTGGCGTCGCCGCAAATACCCAATCGGCCAAACCCGCCTTCGGTCCAACTGGCCAGATAGCAGTTTTCGTTCAGCGGTACCCAGGTGCAGCCGCCAAGTTGCCAGGGCGCGGGACCATGGTCCGCGGTGCTACATGGCAACGGACTCAGGCCATTTGCAGATTCTTTCCATGGCTGCCAGTAACCAGCGCGATCCGTCAGGCAATACAAGCGACCGCCAGTATCAAACCGCGGTTGTTGCACAGACTCTTGAACGCCGTCGCCCGCCACACAACGAGCCTCGGCAAACCCGCCGTTGGCGAGGCGCTCGGCAACCATCAAGCGGGTCGCTGTCCATGGCTGATCCGGGCGACTCCACTCGATCCAGGCCAGGCGCCGGGCATCAGGGCTCAGCGTCGGCGCCGCGTAGAAATCAGCACCCTCGGCCAGCAGGTGACGTGCGCCATCGAGCAGATCGATCGCCACCAGTCGGTGTTGGTCGCGGTGCTCCTCGACCGCCAGCACCTGGCCGTTGGTGAACTGCAGATCGCCATAACGGCACGCACCGGACGTCAGCCTTTCGGGCAATTCGTCTTGTAGTGATTGCCGATACAACTGCTGGTCGGCCTCGTTGACGAAAACGATACCGTCGTCCGTCAGACAAAACGCGCCACCGCCATATTCGTACACCCGGCTGCGCACACTGAACTCAGGTGGCGTCAGGCATTTCGCTGCACCGTCACGCCAATGCCAGATCCGGCACGCCGCGTCTTCAGGTCGGTACTCGTTCCAGAACAGGCCCTGTCGACCGACCTGCAGTTCGGCAAAGTCGATACCGGCGGCCACGGCTTTGGCAGCGCTGAAGGGTTCAGCTTTTGGCGATGAGGCGTGAGTTTCGTTCATTGCGAAAGGCCAGTTGGTCGATGGTCTGGGTAGCGTGCCTGGCTTCTTCGCGAGCCTTGAGGATCACGCCGTGTTGTGGCGACTTGCTGCACACCGGGTCGGCGTTACTTGCATCACCGGTGAGCATGAACGCCTGGCAGCGGCAGCCGCCGAAGTCTTTTTCTTTCTCGTCGCAGGAGCGGCACGGCTCGGGCATCCAGTCATAACCGCGAAAGCGGTTGAAGCCGAACGAGTCATACCAGATGTGCTGCATGCTGTGCTCGCGCACGTTGGGAAACTGCACCGGCATCTGTCGGGCACCGTGACAGGGCAAGGCGGTTCCGTCTGGCGTGACCGTCAGAAAAATACTGCCCCAGCCATTCATGCAGGCTTTCGGGCGCTCTTCGTAATAGTCCGGGGTGACGAAAATCAGCTTGCACGGATGCCCTTCGGCTTCGAGTTTGGCGCGGTACTCGTTGGTGATGCGTTCGGCGCGCACCAGTTGTTCTTTAGTCGGCAATAGCCCGACGCGATTGAGTTGCGCCCAGCCGTAGAACTGGCAGGTGGCGAGCTCGACGAAGTCCGCTTCCAGGGCGATGCACAGCTCGATGATGCGGTCGATCTGGTCGATGTTGTGCCGATGGGTCACGAAGTTCAGCACCATCGGATAACCGTGGGCTTTCACCGCCCGGGCCATTTCCAGTTTCTGCGCAAAGGCCTTTTTCGAACCGGCCAGCAGATTGTTCACTTGTTCGTCGCTGGCCTGGAAGCTGATCTGGATGTGATCGAGACCGGCCTTCTTGAAGTCGCTGATTTTCTGCTCGGTGAGGCCGATGCCGGAGGTGATCAGGTTGGTGTAGAAACCCAGCTTGCGGGCCTCGGCAATCAACTCGGCGAGGTCCTGGCGCACCAGCGGTTCGCCACCGGAAAAGCCCAGCTGCGCGGCGCCCATTTCCCGCGCTTCGCGGAACACCTTGATCCACTGTTCGGTGCTCAGCTCCTTGCCTTGTTCGGCGAAATCCAGCGGATTGGAGCAGTACGGGCATTGCAGCGGGCAGCGGTACGTCAGCTCGGCCAGCAGCCATAGCGGCAAGCCGATTTCAGGTTTGGGCGGCACTTGCACCGATGAATCAGGCAAGTTCGATCCAGTGCTGCGCACGGGCAACCTCCATGAATTGCTCGATGTCGTCACCGAGCTCGGGCACGCCGGGGAACTGTTGGTCGAGCGCATTGATGATCGCCGCGACATCCCGTTCACCGTCAATCAAACCACCGATCAGCGCGGCACTTTCGTTGAGCTTGATCATGCCTTCCGGGTACAGCAGCACGTGGCCTTTCTGTGCCGGTTCGTACTGGAAACGATAGCCGGGACGCCAGGTCGGGGTCTTGCTGCGATCGAAACTCATAAGGTGATTCCTTTATGCCAGACCCGTTCCCCGGTCACGCTGTGATACGGCGGGCGTTTCAGTTCGTAGGCCATGCTCATGGCATCGAGCATGCTCCAAAGAATGTCCAGTTTGAACTGGAGAATTTCCAGCATGCGCTCCTGGCCTTCACGGGTGGTGTAGTGCTGCAACGTGATCGCCAGACCATGCTCGACATCCCGCCGTGCCTGGCCCAGGCGCGTGCGGAAATACTCGTAGCCGGCCGGGTCGATCCATGGGTAATGCTGAGGCCAACTGTCCAGGCGTGACTGGTGGATTTGCGGGGCGAACAGTTCGGTCAGCGAGCTGCTCGCGGCCTCCTGCCAACTGGCACGGCGGGCGAAGTTGACGTAAGCGTCCACGGCGAAGCGCACGCCGGGCAGCACCAGCTCCTGGGAACGCAGCTGGTCCGGGTCGAGGCCCACGGCCTGGCCCAGACGCAGCCAGGCTTCGATACCTCCGTCTTCACCGGGCGCGCCGTCGTGGTCGAGCAGGCGCTGAATCCATTCGCGGCGGATCTCGCGGTCCGGGCAGTTAGCGAGGATCGCCGCGTCCTTCAGGGGGATGTTCACCTGATAGTAGAAACGGTTGGCGACCCAGCCCTGAATCTGTTCGCGGGTGGCCCGGCCTTCGTACATCGCCACATGGTAGGGGTGATGGATGTGGTAGTAGGCGCCTTTGGCGCGCAGGGCCGCTTCGAATTCGGCGGGGGACATTGGGGTGTTGGTCATTGCGGTTCTCCAGGAACAACCATAGAGGTGTAGTGCTTGTACCTGCCTCATCGCGAGCAAGCTCGCTCCCACAGGGTTACGCGGTCAACTGTGGGAGCGACGGTGCGGCGATCCGACTTGCTCGCGATAGGGCCATCCGCTACAACACAATACTCATGCCGTCATACGCCACTTCAACCTGGCGCCGATCCAGCTCCGCACGCTCCGGCGAGTCTTCATCGAGAATCGGGTTGGTGTTGTTGATGTGGATAAGTACCTTGCGCTGCTCGGGCAGTTGTTCCAGCACTTCGAGCATTCCACCAGGGCCGTTCTGTGCCAGGTGGCCCATTTCGCGACCGGTACGGGTACCGACGCCGCGCCGCTGCATTTCATCGTCATCCCACAAGGTTCCATCCACCAGCAGGCAATCGCTGCCGGCCATGATTTCCAGGAGTGGCGCATCAACCTTGCCCAGTCCCGGTGCGTAGAATAGTTTGCCGCCGGTGTTGAGGTCTTCGATGATCAGGCCAATGTTGTCGCCCGGATGCGGGTCGAAGCGGTGTGGCGAGTACGGCGGTGCGGCACTGCGCAAAGGCAGCGGGGTGAAGCGCAGGTTCGGGCAGGCGGGGATGGTGAAGCTTTGATCGAGTTCGATACGGTTCCAGTTCAGCCCGCCGTTCCAGTGAGTCAGCATGTTGAACAGTGGGAAACCAGTGCTCAGGTCCTCGTGGACCATGTCGGTACACCAGACCTGATGAGGGCAACCCTCGCGCAGCATGAGCAGGCCGGTTGTGTGGTCGATCTGGCTGTCCATCAGGATGATCGCGCCGATCCCGGTATCGCGCAGGGCGCGGCCCGGCTGCATCGGGGCGAAGCTCTGGAGTTGGGCGCGGATGTCCGGGGAGGTGTTGCACAGCACCCAGTTCACGCCGTCATCGGAAATCGCGATGGACGATTGCGTCCGCGCCTTGGCCCGCAGGCTGCCGTCACGAAAGCCTGCGCAGTTCACGCAGTTGCAGTTCCACTGGGGGAAGCCGCCGCCGGCAGCGGAACCTAGAATCTGGACAAACATGGGCGCTCCATCATTTCAACGCTGAAAATAAAACGCCTCGGGATAACCGAGGCGTTAGCTGCAGTCTGCCAAGGCAGATTAGCGGCTGGCGAAGTACATGGTGACTTCAAAGCCGATACGCAGGTCGGTGTAGGCAGGTTTGGTCCAGGCCATAAGTTGAACTCCTTCAGGTGGGGGTGAGACAGCGCTATCTATAGGTATAGTCCACCTCAAATCAGAGATGTTCCAGACAGTTAGGTGGCTATGTTACTCAAAATTTCGAAGGGATTGCCCGTGAAACTTTGAGAAAGCGCCTTACAGCTCCGGTAATGATCATTTTGTCGCTTGCCAGGGAGTGCCGGGTGCAGGGCTGTTCGCCAGGCAGCGCCAACCGCCCTCGGCCTGATTCAATCGCTTTACGGCGGCCAGCAGTTCGGCCCGCTCGATCAGCAGGATTGCCTCGGGCAATTGAGTCAGATAATCCGACGAGCGGCCGCCCAACTTGCCCTGCCAAAGCATTTCCGCAGCTTGGGCAGTGGGCAATGCGGCGCTGGAAAACTGCTCGGCCAAGGTCTGGCGCTGGGCGATGAACGAGGTGTCGTCGATGGCGTTGATCAGCTCTGGCAATCCGCTGAGGAATTGCTCGATGTGTTGCAGCAGCTCCGCCGGTGCAACGCTTGGCGATTGCACGCCGAACAGCAACCCGGTTTGCCCGTGAATCTGTCGCAGGGCGCTGAACACTGCATAGCCGAGCTGCAGCTCAACCCGCAGGCGCTGGTAGAACGGCGTCTGGCAGAGGTGTGCCAGCAAACGCCACGCGGCTTCGTCGGCCATTTCATCGGTAGCTGTAGGGCAAAACAGCAGCAGCGCGTGCTCGCTGGAGCCGGTATCGACAGTGTTCCACAGACGTTGTGAATGGATCGAGGAGGGTGGCGTCAGCTGATTGTCCGGCGTGCCGGGTATGCGGCTCAAGGCCAGGCCCATGGCCGCTTGAGTCTGAGCCGATAAGCCGATGGCCAACCCATCCCATCGCGCACTCGACCAGAGTTGCTGCAGGTCATCCGAGCTCGTGCTGTGCTCGAGGCAGTGATCGGGCAATGTTTTGAGCAGTTGCCGAATCGGAATTAGCGCAACACTCGTCGGTTCGGATTGTGAGACAACGGCATCAGGGTTTGTCAGTTCTTTCAGCACATGCTCAAGGACGCTGGGCATCGGTTCCTGTAGCCCGGTCATTTTCAGCAGCCATTCGCTGCCCGACGCGCTGAAGGAAAAATCCACACCGGCCTGGCGCGCGTCTTCGCGCAACGGTTGCAGGTGGTTTTCCAGTCGTGATTGAAGATGGCTGCCGGGAGCCGAGTCCAGGCGCCAGCGCAGATAAATCGCACCATCCGCGTTGTTGTCCGGCCATGCCTGGCTGAATTGCATCGGCGAACGTTCACGACGGCTGCGCGAGCGATCCTGGGCAAAAGTGCGCAGGCCGCGGTGGGCGCTGGTTTGGCCGCGAATCAATCCGGCGTTGGGTGCCGGTGCTTCGCAGCATAAGAACGGGTTGGGTGCTGGCAAATGCCAGGGGCCGCTGAAGTTATCCACAGCACCGATTTGTTTGAGGACTTGCTTGAGGGCCGTAACGCCTTGGTCAGATAACCCGACTTCGCGTTGTTCGCTGTCCAGTCGGGCCAGTTGCAAGGCGCTGCTGACTTGCTGTTGGCGCTGGAGCAGGGTTGCGTATTCTTCGCGCAATCGGCTCCAGTCTTGCCTGGCGAAGAAGCCCAGCCAATCCATCAGCCGCTCGCGAATCCCGGTTGCCAAAGAGTTGGCGGGCAATGTGAACTCGAAGTGCAGTAAGGCTTGCCCGGCGAATTGATACAGCGACTCGGCCTTCAGTTTTTCGGCCAATCCACGCTCACGCAAATCCGCCAGCAAACCGCCCGGTTTCTCGGCGTTCAGCCAGTGACACAGAAAACCCAATGCTTCGGCGGCGCAGTCGGGTAGCGCCTGGAGGGCAAACAGCAAATCCAGTCGGCGCTCGCCAGCCTGTTGATAACTGGCGTTTGAGGTCGCCATCAGCGGTGCCGGGGATTGTTGCGTGGCCTTTTCACCGCCGGCAATGACGCTGGCAAATGTCTCGGCCAAAGCTCTTAGTTCATCGAGGCTCTGCGGCCCGGCCAGGCTCAAGGTCATCTGCCCGGTCTGGTAAAACCGCTGATAAAAATCCTGCAATGCCTGCTGAAATTCGGGTTGCGACACCGGGAGGCTGTCGCGATTGCCGGCATGGAAGCCGCGCAGCGGATGAGCCTCAGAAAGCCCATCGAACAACGCCCGCTGTTGTTGCGCCACTGGATCCTGCGACCAGGCGACAAACTCCGCCTGCAACACTTCCCGTTCCCGCTGCTGATCGTCCGGATTCATACGCGGATGGGCGAGCATGTCTGACAGACGCTCCAGCCCACCGGCAAACGCCTGGGGTGGCAGTTCGAAAAAATAGTCCGTGGTGCGTTCGCTGGTTCGCGCGTTTACCTGGCCGCCATGACTCTGGACGTAGGCCATCAGCCCTTGCCCGGCAGGAAAACGCTCAGTTCCCAGAAACAACAAATGCTCAAGAAAATGCGCCAGGCCGGGCCACGCCAGCGGCACATCATGGCTGCCCGCGGCGACCCGCAAGGCTGCTGCGCAGCGTTTCAAATTCGGGGCATGACGCAGCGTCACCCGCAGGCCGTTGGCCAGGGTTTCAGTGTGGGGGCGAAGGGGATTCAGCGCGGGCATGGGCACTTCCAGAACAGTGAAGTGCCAATGCTAGCGGATTAGGACTTGTTCAGCTCGCCGTAAAGCTCGGGACGACGATCGATCAGGTAGCGATTGGCGGCGCGGGAGTCGACCATCAACTGACGATCCAACTCACCGACAATCAATGCTTCATCAAGGCCTGCCTGAGCGATACGGCTGCCATCCGGAGCGGCGATGCTGCTCTGGCCGCAATAATGGATGTCGCCTTCATGGCCGCAGTAGTTGGCGTAAGCCACATAGCATTGGTTTTCGAAGGCGCGGGAGCGCACGGTGACATCGGCGACGAAATCGAACGGAATCATGTTCGCGGTCGGCACCAGGATCAGCTCGGCACCGGCCAGGGCCAGGCGTCGGGCGTTTTCCGGAAACTCCAGGTCGTAGCAGATCAGAAAACCGAGTTTCCAGCCGTTGAGCTCAACGATGGGAAACTCGTCGGAACCTGCGCTGAACATCGAGTGATCCAGATCGCCGAACAGATGGGTCTTGCGGTAGTTGCAGATGCGCTCACCGTTAGCATCGATCAACTGCACGGCGTTGTAGATCTGCCCGTCGGCGGTGCGCTCCGGGTAGCCATACAGGATGGCGATCCCGGCTGTCTTGGCAATGCGCGCGATCTGCTGCGCCGACTCACCGTTATGCACCTCCGCCAACACGCTGACGGCATCGACGCCGATGTTGTAGCCGGTCAGGAACATCTCCGGCAGCACCAGCAGATCGGCGCCTTTTGCCTCCAGCGCAAGCTGCTGCAAGCGTTGCAGGTTGCCGGCGACATCCAGGGGCAGTGGTGGACATTGGTAAAGGGCTACACGCATTTCGGATTCCTCTTACTCGGGCAGGGCGATCGGTCCGATCTCGTTGAACACATCTCCTGGACCCGGATTCTCGGCGTGAGTTGCACCGCCGAAGTGTTTCATGATGCCCCACACCGCGTTGAGCGAGGTCTGCACCGCGCCCTCAACCCAGGCCGGCGTCCACGAAACGTCGTCACCGGCGATGAAGATCCCGCGCTGCTCGGCAGGCATGTCGTCCTGCATGAAGTGCGCGTACATGCGCTGGTTGTAGCGGTAATGGCCGGGCAGGGCGCCTTTGAATGCACCGAGGAAATGCGGGTCGGCTTCCCAGGACACGGTGATCGGGTCGCCGATGATCCGCGCTGCAATGTCGACTTTCGGGTAGATCTTCTTCAGCGCATCCAGCGCCAGTTTCACGCGTTTTTCCACCGGCTGTGGGAGCATTTTCAGCGCGTCGCTCATCCACGAGTACGAGAGGCAAATCACGCCGGGTTTGTCGTCGCCGTTGTCGAACAGGTAGGTTCCGCGGGTCAGGCGATCGGTGAGGGTCATGCTCATCAGGTCGCGGCCGGTTTCCGGATCCTTGTCCTTCCAGAACGGGCGGTCGACCATCACGAAAGTCTTCGACGACTGCATGTAGCGGGTGCGGTCCAGGGCCATCCACATCTTTTGCGAGAACAGGGTTTCGTCGCACTCGATCTGGGTGGTCAGCAGCCAGCTCTGGCAGGTGGTCAACACGGCGGCGTATTCGCGGGTGTCGCCCCAGTTGTCGGTGACGGCGAAACGGCCGCCCGGCGCGTGGGCGATCTTCTTCACGCCGGTACGCGGTGCGCCGTTGTGCAGGGAGCTGAGGCTGGTGCCGGCCGGCCAATGCGCGCAACGATCCGGCACGTGGCGCCAGATGCCCTGTGGCACCTGTTCTACACCGCCGACCACCAGATGCTGATGGTCGTCGCAGTTGGTCATCACCACGCGGAAAATTTCCAGCATCGAGTTGGGGAAGTCCGAGTCCCAGCCGCCGGTGCCGAAACCGACCTGGCCGAACACTTCGCGATGATGGAACGAGAGCTTGGCGAATGCCTTGGAGGTGGCCACGAAATCGTAAAAGGTGCGGTCGTCCCACAGCGGCACCAAGGTGTTCCACAGCTCTTTCAGGCGTGGAACATCACGATCACGAATGGCTTGCTGGATATCGGAGAACTGCGAACCGGCTTCCAGGGCATCGGCCCAGGCGTCAGCCACTTCCTGGAACAGTGCAGGAAGGTCCGACAGCTTCTGTGCGTAATGGGTCTGGCCTTCGAGGTCGATCACCGTGCTGCCCGACGCGGGCGTCAGCGGGTTAGGGAAAGGTTTGGTTTCAAGACCCAGCTTGTCGACGTAGTGATAGAACGCGGTGGACGACACCGGGAAACGCATCCCGCCCAGCTCGGCAACGATGCCTTCGGCGCCATTGAACGCTTGGGAGCGCAGGCGGCCGCCCATTTTCGAGGCTTCGTAGACGACCGGTTTCAGGCCCAGCTTCATCAGCTCATACGCCGCCACCAGACCCGCGATCCCACCGCCGACAATCGCCACTTCGGCACCGTGATTATGCTCGGGAATGCTACCCAGACCGGCCGGATGCTCAATCCAGTCGTCGAAGGCGAAAGGAAAGTCCGGGCCGAAAATGGTGACTGGTTTCTTACCGTCTGCAGGATGGCGATTGTTCTTGTTCATGGCTGACCTTACTGGCGACCCGACGCGGAATGCGCATCTGAGTATAGGAAAAGATGCCAGCCATTCTAGAGAGCGCGGAGCACGTTAATAAGACGCAAAGTGTCGTCATTTTGCTATTTTATTGGTCAATATGACGATCTGGTAATGCACACTGTCCCCTGTGGGAGCGAGCTTGCTCGCGATAGCGCCAGTTCAGTCACAGATGAACCCAGGCCTGAAAACTCAAACCGGCTGCCCCCGATCAATCTTGCTGCTCAAGATGATCGAGGTCGTGGTCTTCTCCACCCCATCCACACTGCCAATCTGATCCAGCAACTGATCCAGCTGCTCCGGTGAATCGGTGCGCAACCACGCCACATAATCAAACTCGCCACTCACCGCACACAATTGCTGCACCTGCGCCATTGCACTCAGGCGTCGCAACACCTCCTTGCCGGAACGCGGTTGCACAGTGATCCCGACATACGCCTGCAGCCCGCCATCCACCACCCGCTGACCGAGGCGCACACCGTAGCCGGTGATCACTTTGGCCTTTTCCAGCCGCGCCAGACGCGAGGTGACCGTGGTACGGGCGATGCCCAACTGCCGGGCAAGCATGGCCACGCTCTCGCGGGCGTTGATCTGCAGGGCTGCGATCAGTTGGCGATCGATTTCGTCGAGAACAGGGGGGCGAGTGTCGGGCAACGGCGTGGCTCCAGAGGCATGAATCAATGGTCAAGCATGTTACAGGCTCGTTCGACGCGACGCTTGTGGCCGAAAGAGAGGGGGGCAATCGACTAAGATTGATGCAGTCGAGGGTGAGAGGCCAAGGACATGACAACAAAGCTACCTGCTGCTGTGCGGGACCGTGCATTGCAGATCGCCCATCACGAAATGGGGCACTACGTGGTGGCCCGCGCCCTGGGATTTGAAACGGGCGGCGTGACGCTGACAGTGACCAAGGATTTGCGGCACCAGGGAGGGGCCTCCATTACCTTGGTGCGCCCAATTTCGTCGATGGAAGCCATGAAGGAACATCTGGAAGCCCGGATGATGGTGCTCCTGGCTGGCGCAATGGCGCAGACCCTGCCTTCAAAGCCTTCAGCCGCAAAACGCGTCGACAAGCGCAAAGCCGCTGCCATCCTCAAAGGCGAGCAAGGGGCGGAACAGGATTACGCAAAAATCAGGGAGCTTCAGCATCTGCTGCGTAACATCGCCTATCCCGATACCGATCCAGCGTCGTCTGAACGCATAACGGCGCAGCTCAAAGCGATGGCTGATCGGGTGTGGGGTCGGACGCAAAAAATCATCGAGGATCAGGCCGGGACGATTGCCGAATTGGCTGTGGCGCTGGTGGACGGTATGGCTCTAGTGGAGCAATGGGGGCGGGCGGCGGATACGTATGAGGTCGTGTTGACGGGGCAGATGCTGGAACGGCTGCGGGCAGTGCAGGCCATACCTTCGTTACGTGTTTGGACTGACAGCTGCAGCGATGTCGTTCAGCACTGGAGGTAGCGAAGGGCGAAAAGTCTGGTGCTATCAGTCCCAAAAAGGGAACGCTCGGTCCCTTTTTGGGACTTTTCAGGCTGCGTGATTACGCGTTGTTCTATCGATCTGCTTCAGCTCTCGTTTGAACAGACCGCCGCGTCAGCACTTTCGCCACATCATCAATCACCGCTTTGCTCATCGTCGTCAGGTAATGCGCGGCCCAGGCGTGGCGGTCGGAGTCTTGGGCGTAGGCGGCGTCAATGGTCAGGGACTTGGCGAGGAACAGCAGGTCGGAGGCTTGGGCCAGGGCGTCGGCGATGGGGACGTCGCGGCAGACGTGGAACAGGGGTTGATTCGAGAGATACAGGAAGGGGGTGAAACCGATGGTTTTGAGTTCTGAGGGCGAGGGCGGATCAGTTTTAGTCATGGTCGTACTCCAAGATTAGAGTAGTCGCCACGTTCGTTTCCAAGCGAATGGGTGGCGGCTGTGCGCAGGTTGGAAAACCGGGGACCACAGAACCGGCACGCCCGAAGGCGTCCCGCACACAGCTGCCATAACACAAAATTCGCAGTAGTAAAAAACGTCTGGAATCGTGGTAGGAGTACAGTTGCACTGTGATCCGACGGGTTTCCAAGCCCGATCGCTGAATGGTCAGCGACGTCCGGAGACTATCCCGTCGAAGAAACGCGCAACAAGGCGGCAATGTGCCCAAATAGAAGATTCGGAGTTTGCCTACAAGGTCCTAAGGCGTCATCTGATATTTCGACACCTTAAGTAAACAAAACTAAACAATCAGGCAAAACAGCGGCATATGAACGAGGCGTTTAAGTTTTACGTATAAGCCCAAGTGCGGTCGCACAGCCTCCAATCAGTACCGACACGATAATCGGGGCGGTCGTAAAATGGCTTGACTGGAAAACTTTTCTTGTGCGACAAGTGTCCACGTTTTATGGAATGTGGACAGTGGGGCTTTTGGAGTTCATGAAGAGTCAAGATATTTTGCTTCTTTTTAAAATGGCTAGCCTCCACGCGCAGGAGGAGAAGCTATTTGGAAGAATGGAATCGGAGTCAATGGCGGATTTATTTGAACCGCTGCTGGAACCCGGTGTGAGCCCACCAATGGTGGCTGGCGATCCGGTGGGTCGCGCATTGGCTGCTCACAATCCTGATCCTGAAGACACAGTTTATCGCGTGCAGGAGCTTGATAACCCCAGGGGCGATGCTGACAAGTGGGAGGGGTGGTCGGACGCGGTTCCATCCCCTCCAGTGTCGAGCTGGATTGAAAGTTACTCCTTGCGCGCACTCTCGGCATCTCTTGGCCTGAGTAAAAGTGAGGTTTCGAACTCGATGGCACGGTGTCGTGAGGCGGGGTTGCTCACCAACGACTACGACACCGCTCTTCCGAAGGTGAACCGCCGAGAGCTCGTGAAAATCACGGAGCATGCCCTCAAATACTTTTACCCGGTAAAGCCAGGTGCAATTGTTCGCGGCATCCCCACCGGCTTTGCAGCGCCGGCGCTGTCCAAGAGCCTTAAAAGTGCGGGTGGGCTCATTCCAGTTTGGCCTGATGCTTTCGGGAGTGAGCGCGGTCAGGCGATTGAGCCGCTCTACAAAACCGTTCCAGACGCGGTGAAGAAGGACCGAACCCTTTATCATTACTTGGCGCTCGTTGATGCGATCCGCGTTGGCGGACCGAGAGAGTGCGCAGTAGCGGTCAACATACTCAAGGCAGGGATGGGGCTGAAATAAGATGGCTTCAAATGCTGACCATAATTACGAGCTGATCGAGTATGTGGCTGAAGGTCTGGGCAAAGAATTATTGACTGAAGTTGCCTTTGTCGGTGGATGCACGACGGCAATGCTGGTGACCGACACCGCTGTCATGGATGACATCCGGTTTACTGATGATGTCGACTTGGTAATCGAGTTGGCGGGTGTTAGTGCCTGGCAACGCCTCACAGAACGCCTGGCGGCCAAAAAATTCAAAATCACAGGGGAAGACGAGGTCAACTGTCGATTTCGTTTCAACGATGTCATCGTGGATGTGATGCCTTCGGATCCGGCTGTTCTCGGCTATGCGAACCGTTGGTTCGTGGAAGGGCTCGCTCACGCTGTGAAGTTCGCGCTACCCAGTGGTCTAGAGATACAGATCTTCAAGTCGACTTACTTTCTTGCTACGAAGCTGGAAGCCTTCAGCGGGCGCGGAGAAGGCGATCCTTATCACAAGGATGTCGAGGACATCGTTATCCTGATTGATGGGCGTCCGGAGCTGTTGGAGGAGGTCCGAGGGGCGGAAACTGAATTGCTGCAGTTCATCGCCAAGGGAGTTGGTGAGCTGCTTAGGCTCAGTGGCATCGACTATGCGATTCAAAGCTCAGGCTCGGTTCGGGCAAACCCCGCTCGTGGCATGCTCATCCATCAGCGTATGAAGGATCTGAGCCTGCTCGCATGAGATACGAAATCAGATCGGTAAAAGGGCGAGCCCGAGAAGCCAACCATGATTGCGCTGGCGCGGTATTCGATGGCGTGAGGGGGCTGTTTGTTGTCGTGGATGGCACTTCGAAGCCCGGTAGCGGCCAGTTGGCCCATGGATTTGTGCAAGCAGTGATGGATGCCTGCCAGGCCCGTATTAGTCAAGGCGCTGAAGACACTACTCATAGTGACGTCCAGCAGCTGCTACGGTCTGTACTTACAGATTTACACGCTCCACTGTTTGCTAAGCAGACCGGTACAACAAGCTACTTGGTTGGTATTGCTTCTCATGGGCAGCTCACCCTTGCATATGAGGGCGACTGTTCATGTGGTGTTGCCGGTGCGGAGGGTGGAATCGAGTGGTTCACACCACCGCATTGCAAGGCGAACTGGAGGCGCGACCGATCACATCGGGAACTTGCGCTTGATCCGGCCCGCCATCTGATCACCCGTTGCTATAGGGCCAACCGTTCCCCGGATCCAGATTTTGTTTTCCGTTCAGTGGCTGCAGGCGAGCGCCTGGTGTTCGCAACGGATGGCTTCTGGGCGGAGCTGACCGACGCTCGACAGGATGACGTGCTTGCAGCTCCTGCCATTGCAATCACTGATGTAGACGATGATGTGACTTGGATTGATGTGAGGCTGTAAAACATTGCGAGCTGGCCGGTTTTTTCATTGAAGGCGCGCCACTTGCGTATGAAGTGGGTCGAAGGGCTTGAAATGGGGCCGAAGTCATTCCAGCTGAAGAGTTCCAGTCGCTCCCACCGACCAGACACGAAAAAGCCGCGTAAAAACGCGGCTTTCTTGTTTGGTGGGCCCACACGGACTTGAACCGTGGACCAAAGGATTATGAGTCCTCTGCTCTAACCAACTGAGCTATAGGCCCTCAGTAGGCCGCGGATTATAACGACGGTTTCGCGGCTGTGCTATCTGAAAAAACCATTACGGTTGTACGAAGAAATGTCGCGGCAAATTCGTCCGCCGTCAGGGGCAGGCTGACGATGTAGCCCTGGATTTGTTCGCAGCCCTCAGCGGCGAGGAATTGTTGTTGCGCCAGGGTCTCGACCCCTTCGGCAATCACGGTGAATGGCATGCTGCGTCCGAGCGCTATGATGGCCCGGACGATCGCCGCATCATGGGGATCGTCCGGCAGGCCGCGGACGAAGGACTGATCGATCTTGAGGATGTCCAGTGGCAGACGCTTGAGGTAACTCAGGGACGAGTAACCGGTGCCGAAGTCATCGATGGCCAGTTGCACGCCCAGATGTTTGAGTTGGTGCAGCACCGCCAGCGCTTCTTCGGCCTGGCTCATGATGAAGTTTTCGGTGATTTCCAGTTGCAGGAAGCCGGGGTTGAGGCCGTTGTCCTTGAGTAGCTGCTCGATACGGCCCAGCAGGTTGGGTTGGCGCAATTGGGCGCCGGCAAGGTTGACCGACAGCGGGCCGGGACTTCTGTACAGCCGGTGCCATTCGGCCATCTGCCGGCAGGCGGTTTCCAGGACCCAGTCGCCGATTTGCAGGATCATGCCGTTTTCTTCAGCCAGCGGGATGAAGTGTTCTCGCGGCACGTCGCCAAAGGTCGGATGGCGCCAACGGATCAGGGCTTCGGCACCGACCAGGCTGTAGTCTTCGAGGCTGATTTTCGGTTGGTAGCACAGGTGCAACTCATTGCGTTCGATGGCGCGGCGCAGTTCGTGTTCCAGTGCCACGCGTTCGCTGGCCTGGGCGGTGAGGTCGCGGGTGTAGCTTTCGACACGGTTGCGGCCCTTGGCCTTGGAGCGGTACATCGCGGCGTCGGCGTTCTTGATCAGTGTGGCAACGTCGCAACCATCCTTCGGATAGAGGCTTGTGCCGATGCTGGCGCTGATGAAAAACTCGTGTTCGCCGGCCTGGAACGGCGCGGCGAAACAATTGAGCAACTTGGTGGCGATGTGGTCGGCATCGCTGGATTGTTGCAGGCCCGGCAGCAGGATAATGAATTCGTCACCGCCCAGGCGCGCTACGGTGTCGATATCGCGCAACTGCTCCTTGAGGCGTACGGCAATGCCCTTGAGCAGCAGGTCGCCGACCGGGTGGCCGAGGCTGTCGTTGATGTGCTTGAAGCGGTCGAGGTCGAGGAACAGCACAGCGCCCTGGCCACCGTTTTCCTGCTGGCTGTTGAGCGCAGTCAGCAAGCGGCTTTCGAATAGTGTGCGGTTTGGCAGGCCGGTCAGCGGGTCGTGGTGTGCCTGGTAGTCGAGTTTGGCCTGGGCATGCTTGAGGCTGGAAATGTCGGCGAACACCGCGACAAAGTGGGTGATGAACTTGTCGCGGTTGCGCACGGCACTGATGGTCAGCCAGCTCGGGTACAGCTCGCCATTCTTGCGCCGATTGGAAATCTCGCCTTGCCAATGACCTTCGGCGGTCAATTGATGCCACATGGCCGCGTAGAATGCGCTGTCATGCAGGCCCGAGGCGAGCAGGCGCGGCGTGTGGCCCAGCGCTTCGCTTTCGCTGTAACCGGTGATTTCGGTAAACGCACGGTTGACCGCGCTGATGTGCTGTTGGGTATCGGTGATCAACACGCCTTCGGCGGTGCTTTCGAACACGGTGGCGGCCTGTTGCAGTTTTTCCTGCATCAGGTGCCGCTCGGTGATGTCCCGGGCGATGGTCAGCATGCAGTCCTCATCGCCAATCGGCAGCGGACGGCTGGACACTTCACAAAGGCGGATCAGCCCGTCGCTGCGGCGGATATGGCAGCTGAAATCGCGAACAAAACCGTCGCGGTGCAGCAGATCGAGCATTTGCTTGCGTTCATTGAGGTTGACCCAGATTCCCAGGTCCAGCGCTGAACGATCCACCGACATGGCGCTGTTGAACCCGGTGATGCGGCTAAAACCCTCGTTGACCTCCAACAGCAAGCCATCGCTTTGCCGGGACAGCAGCAAGCCGTCGGGGGAGGCATGGAAGGCCTTGGCGAATTTTTCTTCGGAAGTTTGCAGCTGTTGCTGGGTTTCCTTGAGCTGGGTGATATCCCGCACCACGACCACCAGTGCCGGTGTCATGTCGAGGTTGAACGGTTCTGCAGAGATCAGGCCGGTAAACACCTGGCCGTTGCTGCGACGAAAGGGCATTTCCAGGTTGCGGATGCTGCCGGCCTGCAAGCGTTGCAACAGGCCTGGTCCAACACCGGGAATCCCCCAGATGTTCAGGTTGGTGGCGGTCTGGCCAACGACGTCCTCGGCCTTGAGGCCGATCTGTTCTTCGAATGCTTCGTTGACTTCCAGCAGGCAACCGTCGCTCAGGCGCGCGATCACCAGAATGTCCGGGCATTGCTGGAACACGGATGCGAATTTCTGTTCCGACAGGCGCAATGCTTCTTCGGTGCGCTTGGCGTCGGTGATATCGATCATCAACCCGCGCAGCACCGGCTCATGCCCGTGTTCGATCAGGCTGACGATATCGCGCACCCACAGGCAGCGGCCGTCGGCGGTGATCACCCGGTAGTCGAGGCGGTGATCGCGCCCGGCCAGCACTTCGTGATCGCAGAAGGTCTGGGCGCGGGTCAGGTCGGCGGGGTGAATGATGTTGCGCCAGAAGCCCGGAATCAGCCAATGGGACAGGGGATAACCGAGAAGGTCTTCGGCGTGGGGCGATACATAGCTGTAGGTGAAGTCGGTGACTTTTGCTTCCCAGGCGATGGCCGACAGGCTCTCCACCAGGCCGCGGTAGTGGTATTCGCTGCTGCGCAGTTCCTGTTCAAGGTCGACCCGGCGGGCGATTTCCGAGCTCAAGCGGCGGTTGATGCGGATAACCACCGCCAGTACGGTAGTCAGCAGCAGCAATCCGGGCAGGCCATACACCAGCAGGTCATTCCAGAAAGTTCGATGATCGAGGACGTTGCCGACCCAATGCTCTTGAATGGCGCTGACTTCAGCGGGGCTCATGTCTGCCAGGACTTTGTCGAGAATACCGACGAGCATTTGGTTGTTGCGAGGTACCGCCATGGCCAGTTGATAGCGATAGGGGGTTTCACCGCTGACATACAACCCATCGAGCCTGAGTTGGCGCAGGCTCCAGACGCTGGACGCCAGATCGCCCACCACTGCGTCCACTGCGTCAGTGGCCAGTGCCTGCAATGCCGAGCTGACGTTGGGCATCGCTACCAGGTTCAGGTCGGGATGGTGGGTGCGCAGCAGCTCGTGGGGGGCGTAGTTTTCCACCACGGCGATTTTCAGGCCGTACAGTTCTTGCAGGTTATGTGGCTGGGGGCCCCCGACATGGGCCAGGATGACAATCGGAAAATCCAGATAGGGACGGGTGAACGACAGGTATTTCTGGCGTTCCGGGGTCGACATGATGCCCGGTAGCAGGTCCAGTTTGCCCTTTTTGGCTTGTTCCAGGACGGCGGTCCAGCTCACTGGCTCGATGGGGGTGAGCCGGATTGCCAGCCTTTTGCGGATGACCTCGATGTAATCCGCGGCAAGGCCCTGGTAGCGGCCCTCATCGTCGCGAAACTCGAAGGGCGGCCATGATGCATCGACACCCAGGCGCAAGTCCGGGTGAGCCGCCAGCCAGCTACGTTCTTCGTCGGTTAGAGTCAGCGCGCCAGCCGTTGCGGTCCAGGTCATCAGCGACAGCAAAAAAAGCACGGTCGGCAGTCTGGGCATAACGGTCTCGTTATGGCTCGGGGGAATGTTTCGAGTGTAGACGGCTACAGGGCGGAGGGGGGGAGCGGGGGGATTTAATCTGTACAAAGCAAAACCCCCGGCCTGGGCCGGGGGTTCTGTGATCACTCGTCGAGGAAGGAGCGCAGATGCTCGCTTCTCGTCGGGTGGCGCAGCTTGCGCAGCGCCTTGGCTTCGATCTGACGAATCCGCTCACGGGTCACGTCGAACTGCTTACCAACCTCTTCGAGGGTGTGGTCGGTATTCATGTCGATACCGAAGCGCATGCGCAGTACCTTGGCTTCACGGGCAGTGAGGCCGGACAGCACTTCGCGAGTCGCTTCTTTAAGGCTCTCAACGGTTGCAACATCGATTGGCGACTGCATGGTCGAGTCTTCGATGAAGTCACCCAGATGGGAGTCTTCGTCATCACCGATCGGGGTTTCCATGGAGATCGGCTCTTTTGCGATCTTCAATACCTTGCGGATTTTGTCCTCAGGCATTTCCATGCGTTCGCCCAGCTCTTCCGGGGTCGGTTCGCGACCCATTTCCTGCAGCATTTGCCGGGAAATGCGGTTGAGCTTGTTGATCGTCTCGATCATGTGCACCGGAATACGGATGGTGCGGGCCTGGTCGGCGATCGAGCGAGTGATCGCCTGACGGATCCACCAGGTGGCATAAGTCGAGAATTTGTAGCCGCGGCGGTATTCGAACTTGTCTACCGCTTTCATCAAGCCGATGTTGCCTTCCTGGATCAGATCGAGGAATTGCAGGCCACGGTTGGTGTACTTCTTGGCGATCGAGATCACCAGACGCAAGTTGGCTTCAACCATCTCTTTCTTCGCGCGGCGGGCCTTGGCCTCACCGATCGACATGCGACGGTTGATGTCCTTGATCTCGGCGATGGTCAAACCGGTTTCGGTTTCCAGCGCGGTCAGCTTCTGCTGGCAACGGATGATGTCCGGCTGCAGACGACCAATGGCTTCGGCGTATTTGCCTTTGCCTTTGGCCAGGGCATCAGTCCAGCTTTCGTCGACTTCGTTGCCCGGGAACTGGCGCAGGAAATCGGCACGCGGCATGCGTGCATCACGAACGCAGAGCTGCATGATTGCGCGCTCTTGCTGACGCAGGCGATCCAGGGCACTGCGAACACGCTCGACCAGGCCTTCGAATTGCTTCGGCACCAGTTTGATCGGCATGAACAGCTCGGCCAGGGCCAACAGCTCGGCAATTGCTGCCTTATTGTTGCGACCGTGCTTTTTCAGCGCCTTGCGGGTGATTTCCATCTGATCGGCCACAGCGCCAAAGCGCTGAGCAGCGATGATCGGATCCGGACCGCTTTCGGCTTCTTCTTCGTCATCCGAGGCTTCGGCGTCATCGTCGTCAGAGTCGTCGTCCGCTTTTGCGGCCTTCGCGTCGATCGGCGGCGGCACTTCTGCCGCAGGTGGCGCGATGCCGTCGTCCGGGTCGATATAACCGCTCAGGACGTCAGACAGGCGACCACCTTCGGTGGTGACGCGGGTGTACTCGGAGAGAATATGATCAACCGTGCCAGGGAAGTGCGCGATTGCGCTCATCACCTCACGGATGCCCTCTTCAATACGCTTGGCGATTTCGATTTCGCCTTCACGCGTGAGGAGCTCCACCGTACCCATTTCGCGCATGTACATGCGCACCGGGTCGGTAGTGCGACCAATGTCGGTCTCGACCGCAGCCAACGCTGCAGCGGCCTCTTCGGCTGCGGCTTCGTCGGTATCGGCGTCGGCCAGCATAAGGGAATCCTTATCTGGCGCAACCTCGAATACGTTGATCCCCATGTCATTGATCATGCGGATGATGTCTTCCACCTGTTCCGGATCTGAAATATCCTCCGGCAGGTGGTCGTTGACCTCCGCGTAAGTCAGGTAGCCCTGCTCACGACCAAGGGTGATCAACTCTTTGATACGAGACTGCTGTTGCGCTTTTCCGGACATAACACCCTATCCACTGAAGGTCTTGGCGGGCAAAAAACAAGCCGAGGATTATACCTGAGCAATGACCTCACGCGCCAGTTGAGGTCGGGTTTGATGCGGAAACATTGCGACTCAAGAGGTCGCGCAGTTGATTTTTCTCTTCGCTGGTCAATTCGCTTTGACGCGCTTTTCGCAGAAGTTGTTCCAGGTTTCGCTCGCGTTGGCGGGCTGACAAGCTAGTAATGGTGTCGAAAAACTGTTGTTCAAGGTTATCTCCATCAATCAGCCATTCCTTTTCCGCCAGGGCCTTGAGCAAGCGGCCCTGTTCTGTGCCGTGCCAGCGCGCGATCAGTTGAATTGAGTTTAGCTTGGGATTCTTCTGCACAGCTTCGAGCAGCGCCACCAGCAATTGCGTGTTGGTGTGATCCTCGGCGGCGAAGTGCCCGGCATCCTCGACTTTTTCGGCCAGTTGCGGGTGATGCAGCAACGTGCGCAAGGCGGCGAGGGTCGGCGGTTCTACGGCGGCGGGCACCCGTGGCGTGCGGGGTTGATCGCGATCACCGCCCCGTTTGCCATTCTTGTCCCACGGTTTCTTGTCCCATTTCTTGCCTCCTGCACCGGGTTTCTTCGGCGTCCATTCCTGCTGCGGCGCATACATTTCCTGTGCCTGCGGCTGATGATAGTCGCTGTAATCGGGCATCGCGTCGTAATCGATGCTCGGGTCGTAAGCCGGCGGCGCTTCTTGCGGGGCGCTTTGTGCCAATTGACTCACCGCTTCGCCGCTCAGGCCGGTGATTTCGCTCAGGCGCTGACGCATCAGGGTGCGCAGGTTGGCGCCCGGGACTTTGTCGATCAGTGGCGCGGCGAGGGTGGCCATGTGGGCCTTGCCCTCGAGCGAGCGCGGGTCGGCTTCTTCCGTCAGCTGCTGGAAGAAATAATCGGCCAGAGGCTGCGCGTGCTGGTTGATCCGTGCGCGGAAGGCATCGGTGCCTTCAGAGCGGACCAGGGTGTCCGGGTCTTCGCCTTCGGGCAGGAACAGAAAGCGTGCACGACGACCGTCCTGCAGGCTCGAAAGTGTCGCCTCCAAGGCCCGCCATGCCGCATTGCGGCCGGCCTGGTCGCCGTCGAAGCAGAACAGCACGCTGGGCACGACGCGAAACAGCCGCTTGAGGTGTTCCTCGCTGGTGGCGGTGCCCAGGGTCGCGACGGCATTGCGCAGGCCTTGCTGGGCCAGGGCAATGACGTCCATGTAGCCCTCGACGACGATTATTTCGTCGAGGTTGCGGTTGGTCTTGCGTGCTTCGTACAGGCCGTAGAGTTCCTGGCCTTTATGGAAAACCGGGGTTTCCGGGGAGTTCAGGTACTTCGGCTTGTCGTCGCCCAATACCCGGCCACCGAAGGCGATGACGCGGCCGCGACTGTCGCGGATCGGAAACATCACGCGGTCGCGGAAACGGTCGTAGCGTTTGCCGCTTTCGGCGTTTTCGATCAGCAGGCCGGCATCGATCATGGCTTTTTGTTGCAGGGTATCGCTGCTCAAGTGCTTGAACAGGTTGTCCCAGCCAGGTGGAGCAAAGCCGAGGCCGAAGTCCCTGGCAATTTCGCCGGTCAGCCCGCGCCCTTTCAGATAGTCCACGGCGGCCTTGCGCGATGGATGGCTTTTCAGGGCTTGGCGATAAAAGTCGGCGGCAGCGGTGAGCAGCGGATACAGCGGCGAATCAGTCGGCTGCCGCGGTTTGTGCGGGCGGCCGCTTTCTTCGCGGGGAATTTCCATGCCGGCGGCTTTGGCCAGTTCTTCGACCGCCTGGACGAAATCCAGGTTGTCGTGGTCCATGATGAAGCCGAGGGCGTTGCCGCCAGCGCCGCAGCCGAAGCAGTAATAGAACTGCTTGTCGGGGCTGACGCTGAATGACGGAGTCTTTTCTTTGTGGAACGGGCAGCAGGCGGTGTGGTTCTTGCCGGCCTTTTTCAATTGCAGGCGCGAGCTGACCACATCGACGATGTCGGTGCGGTTCAGAAGGTCGTCAATGAAGCTCTGGGGAATTAGCCCGGCCATGGCGTTCTCGTCATCTGCGCTGAAAAGGGGTCCGAAACGTACGGCGACCGAACGCGGTCATTGTTTGAGGCGCGCAAAGTGTGCGGCTCGACCAGTGTCGTCTGCGTAATCGCTATCGGGAAGTGTATCTGCCGAAAATCCACTGACGTTAATGCCAATCAGTATTCGACTGTTTGAATGTGTTGCGCTGAATCCGCTGCGGCCAATCATAGGCCCCGGATAGCTCATCATCTGGCACGCAAGCAGGTGCCTTGGGCTGATCGTCGTGAGAGGAATCAGTGGGTGTGCTCGTCAGTAGCCTTGAAAGGCTCGTCAGAAAAGACGTGCACCGCTGGCAAAAGAGCCAGGTCTGACGCGGTGAAGCAGATTTGTCTCGGTCGCGTCTGCGGCTTTGACAGTGAAGCATCAAGCGTTTTACGCAATGCCATAAGCCCGGCTGAGGGCCGGGCTTGGCAGAAGCTTGCTACGATCGTCTGTGTATTAGTACAGACGAACGGCGCGGCGCTGTTCGCGCTGAACTTTCTTGGCGTGACGCTTAACAGCGGCTGCTGCTTTGCGCTTACGCTCAGAAGTTGGCTTCTCGTAAAATTCGCGGCTACGAACTTCAGCCAGTACACCGGCTTTTTCGCAGGAGCGCTTGAAACGACGCAGAGCTACGTCGAAGGGTTCGTTCTCTTTTACTTTGACGGCTGGCATCCAGAGCTACCTTCATTCATTACCGGGGTCAACATCCTCGCGGCAAAAGAGCACTTGAAGACGTCGGTTTTTAAGGGTTGCGGATGTTAACCCCTCAACGCTCGGAATGCAAAGCCTCTGATCGAAAACCGCTGGTCGGGGCATCACGCGACGACTATTATGCGCGCCTTCGAATTCAGCCTAAACAAGGCGCAAACCCATGCTAGTACTGGGATTAGAAACCTCCTGCGACGAAACCGGTGTCGCACTTTACGACAGTGAACGCGGCCTGCTGGCTGACGCGCTGTTCAGTCAGATCGACCTGCACCGTGCCTATGGCGGTGTGGTGCCGGAGCTGGCTTCGCGCGATCACGTCAAACGCATGCTGCCCTTGATCCGTCAGGTGTTGGCTGAGGCCGACTGCGTGCCGACCGAGATCGATGCGATCGCCTACACCGCGGGTCCTGGTCTGGTGGGCGCGTTGCTGGTAGGGGCTTCCTGTGCTCAGGCGCTGGCCTTTGCCTGGGGTATTCCGGCCCTTGGCGTGCATCACATGGAAGGCCACTTGCTGGCACCAATGCTGGAGTCGCAACCGCCGGAATTCCCGTTCGTCGCTTTGTTGGTGTCGGGTGGCCATACGCAACTGGTTCAGGTCGACGGAATTGGTCAGTACACGCTCCTGGGCGAAACCCTGGATGACGCTGCCGGCGAAGCCTTCGACAAGACGGCCAAGATGATGGGCCTCAATTATCCGGGCGGACCGGAGATCGCTCGCCTTGCAGAGCATGGCGTTGCAGGACGTTTTGTCTTCCCGCGTCCGATGTGCGACCGCCCGGGCCTGGATTTCAGCTTCAGCGGCCTGAAAACTTTTGCGTTGAACACCTGGCAGCAGTGCGTCAGCGCCGGGGACGACGGCCAGCAAGCCCAATGCGACATCGCGCTGGCGTTCCAGCAGGCCGTGGTGGAGACTTTGACCATCAAGTGCAAGCGCGCCCTGAAAGCCGCCGGCATGAAGCGCCTGGTGATCGCTGGGGGCGTCAGTGCCAACAAGGCGTTGCGCACTTCCCTGGAAAAAATGCTCGGCGACATGAAGGGCGATGTGTTTTATGCCCGTCCGCAGTTCTGCACCGATAACGGCGCGATGATCGCCTTTGCCGGCTGCCAGCGCTTGCAGGCCGGTCAGCAGGAAAGCCTGGCGATCAGTGTGCAGGCGCGTTGGCCGATGGAGCAGTTGTCGGCGTTGTGATGAATGGCGCTCATGCCCGGCAACTAAAAATGCCGTTCGCGCCCGGCAAACAGGTCGCGTAGATTGCCGCGATGGCGCCAGACGATCAGCCCGGTGAGCGTGCTCATGGGCAGCAGGGCCGCTGGTTCTTGCCAGGCCAGCAACGGCAGGGTCAGCGGTGTGGCGATCAGGGCGGCCAGGGAGCTGGTACGGGTCAGGTAGAACGTCAGGAGCCAGGCGCAGACTGCCAGAAGGGCTGCGGGCGGGTACAGTCCCAGTAACATGCCGGCAGCGGTGGCGACACCTTTGCCGCCGCGAAAGCGGAAGTACAACGGAAACAGATGGCCGATGACGGCATAGACGCCGATCCAGGCTTGCTCCTGTTGCGAAAGGCCCGCAAGACGCGCAATCAGTACCGGCAGCAGGCCTTTGCAAAGGTCGCCGAGCAGGGTCAGGATGGCGAGCTTCTTGCCGGCCAGGCGCAACATGTTGGTGGCACCGGCATTGCCAGAACCACTCATTCGCGGATCGGGGATACCGGTCAGGCGGCTGAGCAAAATGGCAAAGGACAGAGAGCCGAGCAGGTAGGCGAGGATCGCCAATAACCAAAACATGCTAACTATTCCGGGCGAGGAAGCCCTGATTCTAACGGCGCATTGCGCCCTTGTCGTGTAGCGGAGAGAAGTGCTTGGACAGAGTGTTTATCGAGGGCCTGGAAGTCGACACGGTGATTGGTGCCTACGACTGGGAGCGAAGCATCCGACAGTGCTTGCGTCTTGATCTGAGCTTCGCCTGGGATAATCGCCCGGCCGCAGCCGGTGATGACCTGACCCTGGCGCTCGACTACGCCAGTGTTTCCTCGCGCATTCAGGCGTTTGCCGAGCAGGCGCAGTTCCAGCTGGTTGAAACCTTTGCCGAGCGCCTGGTTGAAGTGCTGATGAACGAATTCAAGATCACCTGGGTGCGCCTCAAGCTGACCAAGCCAGGTGCGATTCCTGCCGCCACCGGCGGCGTGGGCGTGGAGATCGAGCGCGGATGTCGCTGACTCAGGTGTACCTCGGGCTCGGTAGTAATATCGAGCGTGAAACCCATTTGCGGGCGGGGCTCGATGCTTTGGCGGCGTTCCTTGTCGATATCCGCTGTTCGGCGGTGTTCGAAAGCCAGCCGGTGGGTATCAAGAGCGGGCCGTTCTTCAATTTCGTGGTGTCGGCGTATACCGATCTGCCATTGATGGAGCTGGATCGGCGGCTGAAATTCATCGAGGCAGATAACGGTCGTTATGCGCCGGATCGCCGAGGTTTGCCGCTGGATATCGACGTGTTGCTGTTTGGTGAACTGGTGGGCAACTTCGATGGCTTGATCTTGCCGCGGGCAGAAATTCTGAAAAATGCTTTTGTTCTGTGGCCGTTGTCGTTGATTGCGCCTGATCGGGTGCATCCGGGTGTAGGCAAGAGCTTTGCGACCTTGTGGGCCGAAGCGCAGATTGATCAGGTGTTGGCGCCAGTGGCTTTCGAATGGCGTGGTGAGCAGCTGACACCTTCAGATTTGATGTGACAGTTATGACGCCATCGCGAGCAAGCTCGCTCCCACAGGTAGGATGCAGTCCTTGTGGGAGCGGGCTTGCCCGCGAAGCTTTTCAGGTCGATGCACTTTCCTTGTAAGCTTTCAGCGCCTTCAGGCGCTCGCGCTTGATCGCCTCACCGAGTTCCGGTCCCTTGAATCCCTTTTCCAGCAATGGCTGAGCCGCCACGCTGCGAGCAGCAGTTGCCGCGCCGCGCAGATAATCCGCCTGTGGATAACTTCTTTCTTCCAGCCCCTTGCGCCCGCGCGCATCCATCTCGCATGCAGCAATGAACTCCTCGAACCGCTGTGGCCGACGGAAAACGTCGAAGCTTTGCAGCAGTTCCAGCAATGTCGATGGCTTCAGCTCATGGGCGCGATGCCCGTGGGTGTGATACTCGCCCACCAGCAGAGCCAGTTCCTGGCAGTCTCTCGGCACCTTGAAGCGTTCATTGACCGCTTTGATCAGCTTCAGCCCCTTGAACTCGTGGGCTATGTGTCTCGGCCATTCTTGCTCTGGCGTCAGGCCTTTGCCCAAGTCGTGCAGCAGGCAGGCCCAGCGTACGGTCAGTGGCTGTTTGTGTATGGCGGCTTGCTGCAAAACGCTCAGGGTGTGCGCGCCGGTATCGATTTCCGGGTGATGGGCCGGGGGTTGTGGTACGCCGAACAGCGCGTCGACCTCGGGTATCAGTACCTTGAGTGCGCCGCATGCGCGCAAAACCTCAACAAACACCTGTGGCTGATCTTCCATCAGTGCGCGGGAAATTTCCTTCCAGCTGCGCTCCGGGGTCAGCGCCTCAAGTTCGCCTGACTCGCTGAGTTGGCGCATCAACTCCAGGGTTTCCGGGGCAACGGTAAAACCCAGCGTCGCGTAGCGCGCCGCGAATCGGGCAACACGCAGGACCCTGAGCGGATCTTCGGCAAATGCCGGGGAAACATGGCGAAGCAGGCGTGCTTCGAGATCGCGCTGGCCGTGGTACGGGTCAGTCAGGTTTTGCTGATCGTCTTCGGCCATGGCATTGATGGTTAGGTCGCGACGGATCAAGTCTTCTTCGAGGGTGACTTCAGGGCTGGCGTGAAAAGTGAACCCGCCGTAACCGCGCCCGCTTTTGCGCTCGGTGCGGGCGAGGGCATATTCCTCGCCGCTTTTTGGATGAAGGAACACCGGGAAGTCCACACCCACCGGGCGAAAGCCCTTGGCGAGCATTTCTTCGGTGGTTGCGCCGACCACGACCCAGTCGATATCGGTAACCGGTTTGCCCAGCAGGCGATCACGTACTGCACCGCCGACCTTATAAATACGCATAAAAAACCTCCGTTAGCTCGACAGGATAACCGTTGCATCGAGCTTTCGGAGGCACAAACCGGATCAAAGATGGATGACGGCCAGGTCCAGGCGGCCGTAATCACCTTCGCTGTGATCACTTCTGGGTGGCACATGGTGGGTTTTCATCACCTGATCGCCTTGCAGGGTTTCCAGGTGAATATCGAAGCCCCAGAGGCGGTGCAGGTGTTTGAGTACTTCTTCGGTGGAATCACCCAGCGGTTTGCGGTCGTGTTGCTGGTGGCGCAGGGTCAGGGAGCGGTCGCCACGGCGGTCGATGCTGTAAATCTGCACGTTGGGCTCGCGATTGCCCAGGTTGTATTGCGCCGCCAGGGTTTCACGGATGATGCGGTAGCCTTCTTCATCGTGGATCGCTGGCACCAGCAGATCGTCTTTTTGGTCGTCATCGAGAATGCTGAACAACTTCAGGTCTCGGATCACCTTCGGCGACAGGTACTGCAGGATGAAGCTCTCATCCTTGAAGCTGCTCATGGCGAACTTGATGGTGGACAGCCAGTCGGTGCCGGCAATTTCCGGGAACCAGCGGCGATCTTCCTCGGTGGGTTCTTCGCACATGCGTCGGATGTCCCGGTACATGGCAAACCCGAGAGTGTAAGGGTTGATTCCGCTGTAGTAAGGGCTGTCGAAGCCCGGCTGAAAGACCACGCTGGTGTGGGATGTCAGGAATTCCATCATGAAGCCGTCGGTGACCAGACCTTCGTTGTACAGGTCATTCATCAGCGTGTAATGCCAGAACGTGGCCCAGCCTTCGTTCATCACTTGGGTCTGGCGTTGAGGGTAAAAATATTGAGCGATCTTGCGCACGATCCGCACGATTTCCCGTTGCCACGGCTCCAGTAGCGGAGCGTGTTTTTCGATGAAGTACAGGATGTTTTCCTGCGGCTCGGCGGGGAAGCGTGCATTGTCCTTGTCACTGTACTTGTCAGCGCCTTTTGGAATGGTGCGCCACAAATCGTTGATCTGCTTCTGCAAATGCTCTTCCCGATCCTTTTGCCGACGGCGTTCTTCCTCTGCGGAAATCGGATAAGGGCGTTTGTAGCGGTCGACCCCGTAGTTCATCAGCGCATGGCAGGAGTCGAGCAGGTCCTCGACCGCGTCGATGCCGTGGCGTTCTTCGCATTGCATGATGTACTGCTTGGCAAACACCAGGTAATCGATGATCGAACTGGCGTCGGTCCAGGTACGGAACAGGTAGTTGCCTTTGAAAAAGCTGTTGTGCCCGTAGCAGGCATGGGCCACCACCAGCGCCTGCATGCAGATGGTGTTTTCTTCCATCAAGTAGGCGATGCATGGGTCGGAGTTGATCACGATCTCGTACGCCAGCCCCATCTGGCCGCGGGTGTAGGATTTTTCAGTGCTGAGGAAATGTTTGCCGTACGACCAGTGGTGATAACCCAGCGGCATACCGACGGAAGCGTAGGCGTCCATCATCTGCTCGGCGGTGATAACTTCGATCTGGTTCGGGTACGTATCGAGGGCGTAACCCGCCGCAATACGACTGATTTCGCGGTCGTAGGCCTGGATCAGCTCGAACGTCCATTCGGAGCCGGTGGAAATGGGTTGGCGCTTCTGCTCTTTGGCGGTCATGTCACTAACCTGCGCTGGAAGAGTTCACGGAAGACCGGATAGATATCCCCGGCCGAGACCAGTTGTTGCTGGGCAAATGTGTCGGAAAAGGCTTCGGCAATGCGCTCGTATTCGAACCACAGGGCCTGGTGTTCGCGCGGGGTGATCTCAACGTAAGTGTAGTACTGCACGAATGGCATGATCTGGTTGATCAGGATGTCACGGCAGATCGGAGAGTCATCGTTCCAGTTGTCACCGTCGGAGGCCTGGGCGGCGTAGATGTTCCACTCGTTGCTCGGATAACGCTCGGCCATGATCTCCTGCATCAGTTTCAGGGCGCTGGAGACGATGGTGCCGCCGGTTTCCCGGGAGTAGAAAAATTCCTCCTCGTCCACTTCGCGGGCGCTGGTGTGATGGCGGATGAACACGACGTCGATCTTTTCGTAGTTCCGCTTGAGAAACAGGTACAGCAGGATAAAGAAGCGCTTGGCGATGTCCTTGGTCGCCTGGGTCATCGAGCCGGACACGTCCATCAGGCAGAACATCACGGCCTTGGAGCTGGGGTTGGGTTGCTTGATGAGCAGGTTGTACTTGAGGTCGAATGTGTCGAGAAACGGTATGCGGTGAATGCGCGCGCTGAGTTTTTCGATTTCAGCTTCTATTTCCTGAATATCGCCGAAATTATCTGGTTCTTCCAGCTTGATTCGCAGAAGTTCTTCCTTGGCTTCGCGCAGTTTCGCCCGGCTGCTGCCGGACAGGGCGATTCGCCGGGCGTGGGCTGAACGCAGGGTACGGATGATGTTGATCCGCGACGGGTTGCCCTCGTTACTGATCCCGGCCCGCACGGTCTTGAAGGTATCGGTGCCGGTCAGGTTGCGCTTGACCAGGTTGGGCAGTTCGAGATCCTCGAACATGAATTCGAGGAACTCTTCCTGGGTGATCTGAAAGACGAATTCGTCCATCCCTTCACCTGAATTGCCGGCCTTGCCGGGGCCTCGACCGCCACCGCCTCCCGGTGGCCGGGCGATATGTTCGCCACTGGTGAATTCCTTGTTGCCCGGGTGCACGACCGTCTGCTTGCCGCCGCGACCGTGGTGAAGCACCGGCTCGTCGATGTCGCGGCCGGGAATGCTGATTTGTTCGCCGTGTTCCATATCGGTAATGGAGCGCCGGCTGACCGCCTCTTCGACAGCCTTTTTGATGTGGTCACGGTAACGCCGCAGAAACCGCTGACGGTTCACCGTGCTCTTGTTCTTGCCATTGAGACGTCGGTCGATCACATAGCTCATGACTGCTCCTTAGAAGCTGTCCTGAAAGGGGCGAGCGGTGATACAGCATCGAACCGAGAGCCGAGGGATATTGAACGCTCCCCCAAGCGCTTTGGATGCTGCCTGAACTCGCTACCGACTTTCGAACACCTCCCAGAGGCCTGTGTAACAGAAAAGCCCACACAGGTCTCTGGCTGACGACAACCGGTCTGACCGGCAGCGGGTTATTGTGATTTTCTGACTCGCAGGTACCACTCGGACAGCAGTCGTACCTGTTTGTCGGTGTAACCGCGCTCGACCATCCGTGTGACGAAGTCGTTGTGTTTTTGCTGGTCCTCTTTGCTGGCCTTGGCATTGAAGCTGATGACTGGCAGCAGGTCCTCGGTGTTGGAGAACATTTTCTTCTCGATGACCACCCGCAGTTTTTCGTAGCTGAGCCAGGTCGGGTTCTTGCCGTTGTTGTTGGCCCGGGCACGCAGGACGAAGTTGACGATTTCGTTGCGGAAATCCTTCGGATTGCTGATGCCGGCCGGTTTCTCGATTTTCTCCAGTTCTTCGTTCAACGCTACGCGGTTGAGGATCTCGCCGGTTTCCGGGTCGCGGTATTCCTGGTCCTGGATCCAGAAGTCGGCGTACAGCACATAGCGATCGAAGATGTTCTGGCCGTACTCGCTGTAGGACTCGAGGTAGGCGGTCTGGATCTCCTTGCCGATGAATTCGATATAGCGCGGTGCCAGGTACTCCTTGAGGAAGCGCAGATAGCGTTCGCGGGTCTCCGCCTGGAACTGTTCCTGTTCGATCTGTTGTTCCAGCACGTAGAGCAAATGCACCGGGTTGGCGGCAATTTCGTGCGGATCGAAGTTGAACACCTTCGACAGGATCTTGAACGCGAAACGGGTGGAAAGACCGTTCATGCCTTCGTCGACACCGGCGTTGTCGCGGTATTCCTGGATTGACTTGGCTTTCGGATCGGTGTCCTTGAGGTTCTCGCCGTCGTACACGCGCATCTTCGAGTAGATGTTGGAGTTTTCCGGCTCCTTGAGGCGCGAGAGCACGGTGAACTGGGCCAGCATCTTCAGGGTATCCGGTGCGCAATGAGCCTTGGCCAGCGAGCTGTTGAACAGCAGCTTGTCGTAGATCTTCACTTCGTCACTGACCCGCAGGCAGTACGGCACTTTGACGATGTAGATCCGGTCGATGAAGGCTTCGTTGTTCTTGTTGTTGCGGAAGGTATGCCATTCCGATTCGTTGGAGTGGGCCAGCAGGATCCCGGTGAACGGAATCGCACCAAGACCTTCGGTGCTGTTGTAATTGCCTTCCTGGGTCGCCGTCAGCAATGGGTGCAGCACCTTGATCGGTGCCTTGAACATTTCGACGAATTCCATCAGGCCCTGGTTGGACCGGCACAGTGCGCCCGAGTAGCTGTAGGCATCGGCGTCGTTCTGGGGGAATTCCTCCAGTTTGCGGATATCGACCTTGCCCACCAGTGCCGAGATGTCCTGGTTGTTTTCATCGCCCGGTTCGGTCTTGGCCACGGCGATCTGGTTGAGGATCGACGGATAGAGTTTGACCACGCGGAACTGGCTGATGTCGCCACCGAATTCGGCCAGGCGCTTGGTGGCCCATGGCGACATGATGGTATTGAGATAGCGCCGTGGAATGCCGAAGTCTTCCTCGAGGATCGCGCCATCTTCGGTGGCGTTGAACAGACCCAAGGGTGATTCGAAAACCGGCGAGCCCTTGATCGCATAGAAGGGCACTTTTTCCATCAGTTGCTTGAGCTTTTCGGCCAGGGACGATTTACCGCCACCGACGGGGCCGAGCAGGTAGAGGATCTGTTTCTTCTCTTCCAGGCCCTGAGCGGCGTGCCGGAAATACGACACGATCTGGTCGATGCATTCTTCCATCCCGTGGAAGTCTTCAAAGGCCGGATAGCGGCGGATCACCTTGTTGGAAAAGATTCGCGACAGTCTCGAGTTGGTCGAGGTGTCGAGCAGCTCCGGTTCTCCGATGGCCAGCAGCAGACGCTCGGCGGCGGAAACATAGGCGCTGCGGTCCTTTTTGCACAGCTCCAGGTACTCTTGCAGAGAGAGTTCTTCCTGGCGTGTGGACTCGAAGCGTTGTTGGAAGTGGCTAAAGATACTCATGACGTCACCTCGCTCGATACGTGGAGCCGACGCCGGATCACTCAGTCGATGCTGGCAGCAACCGAACAGGCGGTTGCTGTTTACCCCCCAGAACTCCCTCAAGGCTTACCGCCCCGAAAGCTACTCCCGATGACCCGTGCGCCGGTGTACCGGCTCTCCCCTGTTTTGGATGGCCTGCGCTTAAGGATAGTTGGGAATTCGGCAGGTAAAGGCTAGATGCGTAATTGTTTGTGGCAGACCGTTCGTCTGCCACCGCGCCAGCCCGCGTGAGCCGGGGCCTGCAACGTTACAAAAAAATTATTCGGGGGTGCCTTGCGCGGTTTCCGCAGGATACGTCGTACGCCACAACTCGAATCCGCCATCCATGCTGTAGACGTCGGAGAAGCCCTGGCTGATCAGGTAGGCGGCGGCGCCCTGGCTGGAATTGCCGTGATAGCAGACCACCACGGTCGGTGCGTCGAGGTTGGCACCCTGGATGAAAGCGTGCAGGGAATGATTGTCCAGATGCCTGGAGCCTGCGATGTGCAGGGCGGCAAAAGTGGCCGGGTCGCGGACGTCGACCACCACCGCGCCTTGTTCGCGCAGGGCTTGGGCCTGTTCCGGGGGGATACGTTTGAATTCGCTCATGGCGGGCTCCTGTGGCTCGGCTGAATGGGCAGTCTAGCGCGGGGCGCCGGCTGACGATATTTGGGGAATGGATAAGGCGACTGGCGGCACGGCATGACCGTGTTCGTCGCATTTGCAGGAAAGGCGCTCACCGCTGTCGACGTTCATCAGGGTCAGGGCGCCGCCCCAGACGCAACCGGTGTCGAGGGCCGAGATGCCTGGCTCGTCGCACTTGCCCTCCAGTGCTGCCCAGTGACCGAAGATGATTTTCACATCCCTGGTCTTGCGCTCCTTGTGCTGGAACCAGGGCTTGTAGCCAGCGGGCGCGGTATCGAGGCCTTCTTTGCTCTTGAGGTCGAGTTTGCCTTCGGCGGTGCAAAAACGCATGCGCGTGAAATAGTTGGTGATCACCCGCAGGCGCGTCACGCCTTTGAGGTCATTGTCCCATTTCGCCGGATCGTTGCCGTACATGCCATCGAGGTAAGACGGCAACAGGTTGTCATCACGCAAGGCAGTCTCGACTTCGGCAGCGCACTTCAAGGCTTTGCGCAGCGACCACTGGGGTGGAATGCCGGCATGGACCAGTGCAATGTTGCGCTGTTCGTCGTAGTGCATGAGCTTTTGCTGGCGCAGCCACTCGAGCAGTTCGGCGCAATCCGGCGCTTCAACGATCTCGCGCAGGGTATCGGCCTTCTTCAGGCGTTCGATGTTGCGTCCGGCCGCCAGCAGGTGCAGGTCATGGTTGCCGAGCACGCACACCAGCGATTCGCGAATGCTGTAGAGGAAGCGCAAGGTTTCCAGAGACTGCGGGCCGCGGTTGACCAGGTCGCCCACCAGCCACAGACGATCCCGTTGTGGGTCGAACGCCACTTGTTTGAGCAGGCATTGCAGGGCTTGAAGGCAGCCTTGCAGGTCACCAACCGCGTACGTCGCCATCAGTGCAGGGCTCCGGGCACCGCCAGGCGGAAGGGCGCGATGATGGCATCGAAATGTTTGCCGTCGTCGGAAAGCATCTGATAGGTGCCTTGCATGGTGCCGACCTTGGTGGTCATGACCGTGCCGCTGCTGTAGGTGTGGCTCTTGCCGGGGTCGATCAACGGTTGCTGGCCTACCACGCCTGCGCCGCGCACTTCTTCGACATGCCCGTTACCATCGGTGATGACCCAGTGCCGTGAAAGCAGTTTGGCGGGCAACTGGCCATTGTTTTGCACGGTGATGGTGTAGGCGAAAGCAAAGCGGTCGTGCTCGGGTTGCGATTGTTCTGCCAGATAGCGGGTGACGACGCTGACGTCAACCTGATAACGAGGATCGGACATGCAAGGGGCCTTAAAAACGAAGCGGGACGCGGGGCGTAGCTGATGGAGTTCAGTCTAGGCCAAGTATCGGGTAGTAGACCAGAGTGGCGTCCTACCCGATAGCGCTCATCGCCTGTCAGTCAGCGATAGGCTTTTGTGACGCTTGCTCGCTGAGCTTGTCGGCCAGGCGCACGAAGGCGGCCAGGTCGAGTTGCTCGGGACGCAGGCTGCCATCGACGCCGGCGGCTTCGATTTCGGTATTGCTCAGCAGCAGCTTGAGGGTGTTGCGCAGGGTTTTGCGGCGCTGGTTGAATGCCTCGCGCACGACACGCTCCAGCAAGCGGTGGTCCTTGGCCGGGTGCGGCAGTACCGCGTGGGGCACCAGGCGCACGATGGCCGAGTCGACTTTCGGCGGCGGGTTGAATGCCCCCGGGCCAACGTTGAACAGGTGCTCGACCCGGCAGTGGTACTGGACCATGATCGACAAGCGGCCCCAGTCACCACCACCAGGGCCGGCCGCCAGGCGCTCGACCACTTCCTTTTGCAGCATGAAGTGCATGTCGCGAATCAGATGCGAGTTGTGCAACAGGTGAAAAATCAGCGGCGTGGAGATGTTGTACGGCAGGTTGCCGACCACCCGCAGGCTACCTGGCGCGGCATTCAGGCTATTGAAGTCGAACTTCAGTGCATCGCCCTGATGCAGATTGAAGTTGCTCTTGCCGGCAAACTGCTGGTTGAGGATCGGGATCAGGTCCTTGTCCAGCTCCACCACGTCGAGTTGCGCGCCGCTGCTGAGCAGGCCTTGGGTCAGTGCGCCCTGGCCCGGGCCGATTTCCAGCAGGCGGTCGTCGCTCTTGGCATGGATGGAACGCAGGATGCGGTCGATAACGCCGGCATCGTGCAGGAAGTTCTGGCCAAAGCGTTTGCGCGCCTTGTGTTGGTATTGCTCGGTCATAAACGGGTCTCGGCCATCTGGTAGGCGGTTTCCAGGGCGACTTGCAGGCTGCCGGTGTCGATCTTGCCGCTGCCGGCCAGGTCCAGGGCAGTGCCGTGGTCGACCGAGGTGCGGATGATCGGCAAGCCGAGGGTCACGTTGACTGCGGCGCCGAAGCCTTTGTACTTCAGCACCGGCAGGCCCTGGTCGTGGTACATCGCCAGCACCGCATCGCAGTGCTCCAGATATTTTGGGGTAAACAGAGTGTCGGCGGGCAGGGGGCCTCGAAGGTCCATGCCCTCGCCGCGCAAGCGCTCTAATGTGGGTTCGATGATATCGATTTCTTCATGGCCCAGGTGTCCGCCTTCGCCGGCATGCGGGTTGAGCCCACAGACCAGGATGCGTGGCCGGGCGATGCCGAACTTGTTTTGCAGGTCGGCGTGCAGGATTCGCGTGACGCGTTCCAGGCGCTCAGGCGTGATCGCATCGGCAATCTCGCGAAGGGGCAGGTGAGTGGTCACCAGGGCCACGCGCAAGCCACGTGTGGCCAGCATCATCACCACTTGCGCGGTGTGGGTCAGGTCGGCGAGGAATTCCGTGTGCCCGGAAAAGGCGATGCCGGATTCGTTGATCACGCCTTTGTGCACAGGCGCGGTGATCATGCCGGCAAAATCCCCGCTCAGGCAGCCTTGGCCGGCCCGGGTCAGGGTTTCCAGAACGAAGGCAGCGTTGGCCTTGTCCAGTTGCCCGGCAACGACCTTGGCATTGAGCGGTGTATCCCAGACATACAGGCTGTTGGCGGGAGCGGGTGCATCCGGCCAGTTGTCCGGTGTGACCGGCAGCAAGTCGACAGCCACGCCCAGTTGCGCGGCCCGCTCAATGAGCAGGTCGCGGCTGGTAATGGCAATCAGGGGGTGGGGCTGGGCTTGCGAGGCGAGCAGCAGGCACAGGTCGGGACCTATGCCGGCTGGTTCGCCGGGTGTCAGCGCGAAACGTTGGAGTTTCACTGCGCTGCCTGGTCGGCGCCAGGGAGTTTGATTTCCACGTACGCTTCGTCACGGATCTGACGCAGCCAGGTTTGCAGCTCTTCGTCGTATTTGCGGTTACGCAAAACGGTCATTGCTTGCTGCTCGCGAGCCTGCGTGGTGCTGTCGGTGGCGCGACGGCCAAGGACTTCCAGGACGTGCCAGCCGTATTGAGTCTGGAACGGCCTGGACAGTTGACCTTGCGGGGTCTTGGCCATCACTGCGCGGAACTCGGGCACGAGCGCGTTCGGGTCGATCCAGTTCAGGTCGCCGCCGTTGAGGGCGGAACCCGGGTCTTCCGAGTAACTTTTCGCCAACTCGGCGAAGTCTTCGCCAGCCTGGATACGGCTGTAGAGCGACTCGGCCAGGGCCTTGGTTTTCGCTTCGTCGCGGATCGGGCTCGGTTTGACCAGGATGTGGCGCACATGCACTTCATCGCGCATCTGGGTCTCGCCGCCACGTTTGTCGAGAATTTTCAGGATGATGAAACCGCCCGGGGTGCGCATTGGCTGGGTGACATCACCTACCGGCATGGTGCTCAGCAGGCGATCGAACGGCGGAGGCAATTGAGCGGCTTTGCGCCAGCCCATGTCGCCACCTTCCAGTGCGGTTTCGCTGGCTGACTTGGCGATTGCCAACTGACCGAAGTCAGCGCCTTGCTTGAGCTGCTGGTAAATTGTGTCGGCCTGTTTGGCTGCATTCTGAATCGCGTCGGAGTTGGCGCTTTCCGGCGTAGGAATCAGGATGTTGGCCAGGTGGAACTCTTCGGACAGCTGCATTTTGCCCAGGTCGGAAGCCAGGAAGTTCTTCACTTCCTGCTCGGAAACCTGAATGCGTTCGGCAACCCGGCGCTGGCGCACGCGGCTGATGACCATTTCGCGACGAATCTGCTCACGCGCGTCGTCGTAAGACAGGCCATCGCGAGTAAGGGCGGCGCGGAACTGCTCGACCGACATGTTGTTGCGCTGGGCAATGGTGCCGACTGCCTGGTTCAACTCTTCATCGGTAATGCGGATGCCGGAGCGATCGCCGATCTGCAATTGCAGGTTTTCGACGATCAGGCGCTCAAGTACCTGCTGCTCCAGCACGCTGGCCGGCGGCACGGCAGAACCGCGCTTGGCAATGGTTTGCTGAACGTCATGAACGCGCTGGTCCAGTTGGCTCTGCATGACCACGTCGTTGTCGACGATGGCCACCACTTTATCGATGGACTGTACGGCGGCACTGGCCGCCGTACTCAGGAACAGCGCGCCCAGCATCAGCGGGCGCAGACAATCAGAAAGCTTGGTCTTCACGTTCACGATAACCTTGAATGCCTTTGTCGAGGAAGCTCTCGGCCTTGGCGCCGGTGAGGCCGCCGAGTCCCTTCAGAACAATTTGGAGGAAGACGCCATGGTCGCCTTTTTCGTTTTGCGGTGCTTGCTGGCTGAACTCGTCATAATCAACGAAGTAACGGTTGATCAGGCGCAGTTTCCAGCAGCAGCTGTCGTACTCGAAACCACCGAAGGCTTCCAGGGTACGGTTGCGGTTGTAGTCATACTGCCAGCGGCTGATGGCGCTCCATTGCGGCACGATCGGCCAGATCACCGAGAAGTCGTGCTGTTGGATCTTGTAGTAATCCTTCACGAAGTTAGGCTGGCCAGGGGTGCCGTAGTCACCGCCGAACTGCCATTGACCGGTGGTCTGGTTGTAGATCACCTGGTCGTTACGATAGCGATAGCCAACGTTGACGACCTTGTTCGGATTGTCTTCAGGCTGGTAGTGGAACATCGCGCTGCCCGAGCGAGGGCTGCGGCTGTCCGGGTCCCAGTTGTAGTCGGCGGTGGTACGCCAGTCGCGGTTCCAGCGATATTCGTATTCCAGCGCATATGGGGAAACGCTGGCTTGGGCATCGGCGCGGGTTTTTGGATTGATGCCCGGCAATTGAACTTCGCGGTCCTTGAAGTACAAGGCCTGGCCGACACTGATGCGTTGACGCTCGAAACCGTTGTCTTCGATCCAGCGGCTGGTCACGCCCAGGGACAGCTTGTTCTCGTCGCCGACACGGTCGGAGCCTGAGAAGCGGTTGTCACGGAACAGCGACGCATAGTTGAAGGTGTATTCGCTGGTATCGAATACCGGGATGTCTTCCTGGTCGACTTCAGGCACGTACAGGTAGAACAGGCGCGGCTCGAGGGTCTGGCGGTAGTTCTTGCCGAAATACTGGGTATTACGATCGAAGTACAGGCCGCTGTCGATGCTGGCGATCGGCACGCCGCGGTTCTGGTTGCTGTCAAAATTACCATTGAAGTTTTTAGTCCCGGTGGCAGCTGCGGCTTGTTCTTGCTGCGCGCTTTGAGTTTTGCCGAGACCGTCCAGGTCCAGTTGGTACTGGGTGTACTGGTACTTGAGTGTTGGCTTCAGGAATCCGTAGGTCCAGTTCAGTGGCAGGCTGACAGCCGGTGCCAGGTTGAGGCGGTCGCCATTGGCGCGTGCCAGACCGACAACGTTGGTATCAAGCCGTGGCGACACATTACCGTCTTCGTCGGTGTAGGTACCGTTCTGCAGATCCCGGTCAAACCGCACGAGTTCGGTGCTGTACGTGAGGTCCAGACCTTCCGGATGATAAGGCAGCATACCGTCGAGGGTGAGCTGCGGCAGGCGGTCGTACGGCGTAATGTTCGATACGGTCGCCAGTTGGTATGCCTGAGCGTTCGCGCGGGCGGTATAGCTGTCGCCACGATAGGTCACGGAACCCTGCTGGTTCACGTAGTCGTTGGTTTTCACGCCAATCTGGTCGGTCTGCAGATCCTGGAAGTAATACGGATCGCTGATCTTGGTGTAGTCGACTTGCGTGAGCACTCGCGAGTCCAGACCACCCTTGTGCTGCCAGTTGTACATGTAGCGGGTTTTTTCAGCGTCGGTCTGCTTGTCGCGCTCGTCGCTTTCGTCGTTGAGGTAAGCCGCACCGAACTGGCCTTCGCTGGCCTTGGTCAGGTAGCGGAATTCGCCTTCCATCAACAAGCCGTGCTTTTCCATGTAGCGCGGGTACAACGTGGCATCGTAGTTCGGCGCCAGGTTGAAGTAGTACGGGGTGACCAGCATGAAGCCGGTATCGCTGCCGGTGCCGATGCTCGGCGGCAGGAAGCCGGACTGGCGACGATCGTCGATCGGGAAATAGATGTACGGCGTGTACAGGACTGGAATGTCCTTGACCCGCAGCGTCACGTTGGTCGCCGTACCGAAACCGGTGGCCGGGTTCAGGGTGATGTTGTTGCCCTTGAGCTGCCAGGCGTTGTTGTTCGGTTCGCACGTGGTGTACGTACCATCCTTGAGGCGGATGATCGCGTTCTCGGCACGTTTGGCGTACAGCGCATTACCGCGGACGCGGGATTTGTGCATCACGTATTCGGCGTTGTCGACCTTGGCTTCACCGGTGTCGAGCTGCACGTCGGCGTGGTCGCCGACGATCAATGCGCCGTTGTCGCGAATGCGCACGTTGCCGTTCAGGTCGCCCCGGCTCTCGGCTTGGTACAGGTTGGCTTCGTCGGCTTCGACCTGCATGCTGCCCTGACGCATGACAACGTCGCCGGCCAGTGTCGCGACCTGCTCATCCTGCTTATAGCGGGAGGCTTTTGCGCCGATAAAGGTTGGTGCGTCACTTTTATTCGTCTTGTCATTCATGCCAGGACGAATCGGTTCGACATAGGAACCAGAGCAATAAGGACCGGTTTCGGCCAATTGTGCGGCGGTGAGTTGCTCGCGGGGAACCCAGTCGAGGTGACTGTAGTCTGCGCTACGCGACTTCAGGCCAAGGCCTTTGGATTCGGTGACCAGCACCGGCCTGGCGCCAGTGTCTTCGCTGGAACCGCTCTCGGCCGGGGCTTCGCCGGTGGCGGAAACTGCGCTACCGTCATGAACGGGACGCGGTGGCAAAGCAGCCGCCGGCGCCTTTGGCGCACAGTCCCAGGAACCCGAAGCAGAGACTGAGCAGTCAAACTGTTCCGCGGCGACCACGTAGGAAGTGGCAAGGGGTTGCAGCGCCAGCAAACTGCCGGTAACCAACAACGGAAATTTTTTACGAAACGCGGGGGATTTCAATGCCATCTTATTAGTCCGGGCTTCCTGCGTGCCATCTGCCCGCGGTGTGGGCCGCACGCCTCTCGATGGTCTGAAAAAGATGCTGGATAATAAAGCATGACCCGCTTGACGGCTAGCGCCGTCGGAGACCCTTGCAATGCCTGATCAAGATGTACGCTTGCAACACCTGAAAGTTTGGCTCGATGAACAATTGACGACCTTTTTTGCCGAGCAAAGTTGGGGCGCCGTCCCCCCGGCCACGTTGACTGCGGCCAGCAGCGACGCGAGTTTCCGGCGGTATTTCCGCTGGGAAGGCGGTGGCAAAAGTTTCATTGTGATGGACGCGCCGCCGCCCCAGGAAAACTGTAAACCCTTCGTGGATATCGCCTTTTTGCTGGCGAAATCCGGAATAAATGTGCCGAAAATTTATGCCGAAGACCTCGAGCGTGGTTTTCTTTTGCTCAATGACCTGGGCAACAAGACCTATCTGGACGTCATCGACAACGAAAACGCCGACGATTTGTTCAAGGATGCCCTGCAAGCGTTGCTGGCTTTCCAGCAGTTGCCGATGGTTGCGCCTTTGCCGAGCTATGACGTGGCCTTGCTGCGTCGTGAGCTGGAACTGTTCCCCGAGTGGTATGTGAAGCGCGAATTGGGCATCGAGTTCGACGCGGCGCAGCAAGTACTCTGGCAGCAGGTCAGCGAACTGTTGATCGACAGTGCCCTGGCACAGCCAAAAGTCCTGGTGCATCGTGACTACATGCCGCGCAACCTGATGCTCAGCGAGCCCAATCCCGGTGTGCTTGACTTCCAGGATGCGGTGTATGGCCCGGTGACCTATGACGTAACCTGCCTGTTCAAGGACGCCTTCCTCAGTTGGCCCGAGGCACGCGTGCACGGCTGGCTCGAAAACTACTGGCAGCAAGCAGGCGCCCTCGGCATTCCAGTTCAACCCGAGTTTGAGGACTTCCTGCGGGCCAGCGATTTGATGGGTGTGCAACGTCACCTGAAAGTCATCGGCATTTTTGCGCGCATCTGCCATCGCGACGGCAAACCGCGTTATCTGGGCGATGTGCCACGTTTCTTTGCGTACATAGAAGCGGTGATCGCTCGCCGCCCTGAACTGGCCGAGCTGGATGTGTTGCTGGCCAGTCTGCGCGCCGGAGTGGAAGCATGAAGGCAATGATTCTGGCTGCGGGCAAAGGCGAGCGCATGCGCCCGCTGACCCTGACCACGCCAAAACCGCTGGTTCGTGCAGGCGGCGTGCCGCTGATCGAATATCACCTGCGAGCACTGGCCGTGGCCGGGTTCACCGACATCGTGATCAATCACGCCTGGCTTGGTCGGCAGATCGAAGACTACCTGGGCGATGGATCGCGCTATGGCGTAAGCATTCAGTACTCGGCGGAAGGTGAACCCCTGGAAACCGGCGGCGGGATTTTCCGCGCGTTGCCGTTGCTGGGGGATGAAGCGTTTGTCGTGGTCAACGGCGACATCTGGACCGATTACGACTTCAGCGTGCTGCATCAACCCATCAACGGCCTGGCGCATCTGGTGCTGGTCAGCAACCCGCCACATCATCCGGCCGGGGACTTCAGCCTGGTCGGAACCCAGGTGCGCGACGGTCAGTCGCAGGCCCCTACCCTGACCTACAGCGGCATCGCCGTGTTGCATCCGCAGTTGTTCGACGGTTGCACCGCAGGAGCCTTCAAGCTCGCGCCGCTGTTGCGCAAGGCCATGGCTGATGGTCAAGTGACTGGCGAACAGTTGAAAGGGCGCTGGGTCGATGTCGGCACTCATGAGCGTCTGGCCGAAGTTGAAACATTAATCGAAGCGAGCCGCTGACATGTTGTGGCCAGGGACTCTGATTGGAGCCGGAGCAGGCTTTGCCATAGCCAGTATTCCGGGGGCCTTGCTCGGCGCGTTGTTGGGGCAGGCGCTGGACCGGCGCTTGCACCTGCAGAGCTGGGGGCATTTGCGGGAAAAGCTGGGCGGTCGCCCGGTGTTGCGTAACGATGAATTGCTGTTTGTCCTGTTGGGGCGCCTGGCCAAGTGCGACGGCCAGGTGATGGCCGGGCACATCGATCAGGCCCGAGCGGAAATGCGTGCGCTGGATATGTCCGAGCCGGCCCAGCGTCGTGCGATTGCCGCGTTCAATCGCGGCAAATCGGGCCGCGACCGGCTACGCGGTTATCTGCGTCGCCTGAGTGCCCAGCCCCATGCGGCGGAGGGCGTGTTGCGCGCCTGCTGGCGAATGGTCTGGGCCGATGGTCGTGCCGGCAGCAGCGAGCGTGAGTTGATCGGCCAATGGGGTCAGTGGCTGGGCTGCACGCCACACCAGGTGCAGGCGCTGGCCCACGACTATGAGCCGCAGAAGCGGCCATTGGCCAACAGCGCGCCAAGTTATCAGGACGCCTTGAGGCTTTTGGGGGTGTCGGCCACCACTGAACCGGCGCAGATCAAGCGTGCCTATCGGCGTCTGCTCAGTCGCCATCATCCGGACAAGATTGCCGGCAGTGGCGCGACGGCGTTGCAGGTGCGTGAGGCTACCGAGCGAACGCGTGAGCTGCATAACGCCTATACGCTGATTCGGGAGCGGCGGGATTTTCGCTAACAGGAAAGACTTGTGTCGTCTGTGATGGCCCTATCGCGAGCAAGCTCGCTCCCACAGGTTTTGTGTCGATAACAAAAATTGTGTTCGACGTTAATCCTGTGGGAGCGAGCTTGCTCGCGATGAAGGCGACACAGTCTTTCAGTCTGTCGCAGGCTGCGGATTCAACCAGCCCCGCACCCGCCGGAACAGTTGCTCCTGTTCGGCCCTGGTATCGGGCAACGCCTTGAGCGCGACCTGGCTGAATGCCGATGACTTCAAGCGCTTGCTGGCCTGCAGGCGTTCCAGTGCTGCGTTGCGATCTGGCGCTTTGTCCTTGTAGTAAATATCCGCGGTCGGCAGTTTCAGGGTCGGGGTCAGCTCCGCCAGCCCGGGCTTCGCTGCCACCGGTGTCCGGGCGGCGACCATCACCAGCTTTTCGACTTGCGACGGCTGCTTCTCGCTCAGGTAACGCGTGGCCCAATAGGCGCCGGAACCATGCCCCAACACCACGATACTGCGGGCGCTTTGCTGTTCGGCGAAGGCGAGTGCGGCGTCGATCCGGGCGAAGATGCGCTCGGCATCGGCCCTGGACTGCTCCTCAGTGGTTTCAGCGATGACTTTGTCGGCCACATCGGCCTCGCCTCCGGCTACCTGTTCGATGGGGGCCGCAGTGGTCGAGTCTTTGCTGCCGGTTTCGGGGGCCTTGGGAGCTGGCGCTGCTTCTACGATACGTGGCGCAATGGCATCGCTTTGCAGGTCCGGCAAGGTGATACTCAGGCTGCTCCACTCGGCGTCCGGCAGTTTGCGCCGCAAAGGACCGACCGCTTGCGGCCAGTCAACGGTTTCGCCGGCGCCGGGGATGATAATCACCGCGCCTTTGGGTTCGGCGGTATTGGCCGGTTTCCACAAGGCCAGAAACGTGTCGGTGCCCGCTTGCAGTTGTTGCTGTTCCTGAGCCGGGATTTTTCGCTCAAGTGCAGTCGCTTCTTCCTGACTACGCTCAGGCAACGGCTGACGTTCGAGTGGTTTTTCTTCGGCGGTTTTTTCTGCTGCTGCAGGCGCCGGGTCGGCCGCCTCGACGGAAAAAGCGCATGGCAGGATCAGCGACAGGCACAATGCTGGCAGTGCCAGGCGGTAGACAGGGGGCATCGGATATTCCAGGCCAGAAGTTGTTCCGGCAGCCTAATGGGTTGGTCAGTATTTGTCAGTGTGTGAGAGTTCAATGATGCGTTTACGCTGCCTGTGGGTTATCGGCTGTTTGTGGTTTCCCTTGATGGGTTGGGCGGCGGCCATGCCCCCGGAGCACGTTGCCCAACTGACTCCGAAACAACAGCACTGGCTGGCGCAGCAGGATGAGTTGCGGGTCGGCGTGGTGTTGCAGGCGCCCTATGCGCAATATGATCGCCGCTTGCAGCGCCTGTCCGGGGTGAATGTCGACTTGATGAAGTGGCTGGCAAAGACCCTCAACGTCGAACTGAGCTGGCGCAACTTTCCCGACCTTGAACAACTGGAGGCGGCTGCACGCGAGGGCGAAATCGACATCGCCCCGGGGCTGACCCAAACCCCTGGCGGATTGCGCCTCTGGCAGTTTTCCGACCCTTACATGCGAGTGCCGCAACTGGTGGTCAGCGACCAGAAAAGCGCGGGCGCGGTCGAGCTGGAAAAGCTCGACAGCCAGACCCGCGTCGCCGTGCGCATGCCCAGCACCATCGCCGATTACCTGCGTAGCAACTATCCGCACCTGAATCTGCAAGGCGTCCCGATGGAGCGTCAGGCATTGCAATTGCTGACTGGCCAGCAGGCGGGTTATGCGGTTGTTGATGAGGCGCAATTGGGGCGCCTGTCCGTCGAGCCGGAGTTCGCCGGGTTGGTGGTTGTCGGGGATGTCGGCTTGCCGCAGCTGCTGCGAGTGGCCACGCGCCGCGACAAGCCGGAACTGGCGGGCATCGTCGAAAGTGCATTGCGGGCTATCCCGGCCAAGGACCTGGAGCAATTGCACAATCAATGGCTGCAACCCAAGTACCCGCGGCTCACCGAGTCCCCGGGTTTCTGGCAAAACCTCTGTTTATTGCTGGCCGTGCTGGCGTTGAGCTGCATGGCCATAGTGTTCTGGCAGCGTCGCCAGCAGCACAACCTGGAACAGCGCCTGCTGGCCGCGCAGGAAGACATTGCCTTGCGCGCCGCCAGCGAAGAGGCATTGCGGCTCACCCAGTTTTCCATCGATCAAAGCACCGTCGGTATCCTCTGGGTCAACTGGGACAGCCACGTGCGCTACGCCAACCGCGCGGCGGAAAGCATGCTTGGCTATCCGGCTGGCGGGATCATTGATCGGCCCTTGATCGATTTCGAACCCGGCCTGCACATGGACCGCTGGCTGAATCTGTGGAAGCGCGCCCGGGCCAGTGAAGAAGGCCCGCAAAGCTTCGAAACCAATTGCGTGCGCGCTGACGGCAGCATTCTGCCGACCGATGTCTCGTTGAGTTTTCTGCGCTTTCGCGATGGCGAATACCTGGTGGTTTACCTCAACGACGTCACCGAGCGGCGCCGTGCTCTGGCCGCCTTGCAGGAAAGCGAGGCGCGGCTGCAAGGCATCGCCGCCAATGTTCCGGGGCTGGTATTCCGCCTGGAGCGGGCGCCGGTGACCGGTCAGATCGACTTTGCCTACATCAGCGAAGGCAGCGAAAGCCTGGTGGGTTATTCGCCAGCCACGCTGGCGCATCGCGATAAAGGCCTGCGCAGCATCGTGCATCCGGATGACAGGGCCAGCTATCACCAGACCCAGGATCATGCGCTGGATACCGACAGCGACTGGTCGTGGCAAGGTCGAATTCTCACGCGCCAGGGCGAACAGCGCTGGGCGGAAATCAAGGCCATCACCCGTCAGCTGGAAGACGGAGCCTATGTCTGGGACGGTATCGTCTGGGACATCAGCGAGAGCAAGCGCATCGAACTTGAACTGGCCAGCTCCCGGGAACAACTGCGTGAGTTGTCCGCGCACCTGGAAAGCGTGCGCGAAGAAGAAAAGGCGCGCATCGCCCGGGAAGTTCACGATGAGCTGGGTCAGATGCTGACCGTGCTCAAGCTGGAAACCTCCATGTGCGAACTGGCTTACGCGCAACTCGATCCAGGCCTTAACGAGCGCCTGGGCAGCATGAAACGCCTGATCGCTCAACTCTTCCAATTGGTTCGCGACGTGGCGACTGCATTGCGCCCGCCGATTCTCGATGCGGGTATTGCCTCGGCCATCGAATGGCAGGCCCGACGGTTTGAGGCGCGCACGCAGATCCCGTGTCTGGTGCAGGTGCCGGACAATCTCCCGGTGCTCAGCGACGCCAAGGCTATCGGCCTGTTCCGGATCCTTCAGGAAGCGCTGACCAATGTCATGCGCCACGCCCAGGCGCATACTGTCGAACTGACGCTGGCGCTGGAAGGCGACGAGTTGTGTCTGACGGTCAGCGATGACGGTGTAGGATTTGTCGCCGCGCTTGGCAGGCCAGCGTCCTTTGGGATTGTCGGCATGCGCGAGCGGGTATTGATCATGGGTGGTGAGTTATCCCTTGAGAGTGAGCCGGGTGAAGGCACGACCCTGAGTGTGCGGGTGCCATTGGGTGGGGCCTGATTTTTAATGTTGTCTGGGCTGACACCTTTGTGGGAGCGAGCCTGCTCGCGATAGATCTTGAATCTGGAGAAGTCTGTGATCCGTGTACTGGTAGCCGAAGACCACACCATCGTCCGTGAAGGCATCAAGCAGCTGATTGGCCTGGCCAAGGACCTGCTGGTGGTGGGGGAGGCGAGCAATGGCGAGCAGTTGCTCGACACCTTGCGTCATGTGCCCTGCGAAGTGGTGTTGCTGGACATCTCCATGCCAGGCGTCAACGGTCTGGAAGCGATTCCGCGGATTCGCGCCCTGAACAATCCACCGGCGATCCTGGTGTTGTCGATGCACGACGAAGCGCAGATGGCCGCCCGGGCGCTGAAGGTCGGGGCTGCCGGTTATGCAACCAAAGACAGCGATCCGGCACTGTTACTGACGGCCATTCGCAAAGTGGCGTCTGGCGGGCGTTATATCGACCCGGAACTGGCCGACCGCATGGTCTTCGAGGTCGGCCTGACCGACTCGCGTCCATTGCACTCGTTGCTCTCCGAGCGCGAATTTTCCGTGTTCGAACGCTTGGCCCAGGGCGCTAACGTCAACGACATCGCCCAGCAACTGGCGCTGAGCAGCAAGACCATCAGCACGCACAAGGCGCGGCTGATGCAGAAGCTCAACATCACCTCGCTGGCGGAACTGGTGAAGTACGCGATGGAGCACAAGCTCCTCTAAACAACACCGCAATCAAAACTGTAGGAGTGAGCCTGCTCGCGATGGCGCGCTGGATCAGTCAATGCAATGTTGACT
>NZ_JBFUHY010000002.1:0-4616 GCF_056402155.1 Pseudomonas sp. P4_C1 | reverse complement strand
ATGCAATGTTGACTGGCCAGGACGCCATCGCGAGCAGGCTCACTCCTACAAGGGATCTCCGTCTGGTTTTGGATGGCAGGCATATCCAATAGCGACAGCCGTTTTGCTCGCTTTTGCGGCTTGCAGCTCGACACTTGTAGCTGCCATGTCCATTTGCGCCATTCTTGTAGGGCAATCCCTACCCCCAACCTTCCATCCGGCTGAGGCGAATCTCTCTTGCCCCCCGATTTGCGCGGTCCCCAGCGTCCACTAGGCTTAATCCCACAGCAGTCATCAATAACAAAGGTGTGGGTATGAGCCAGGTCGATTCAAGTGCAGGGGCCAATGATGTTCTGGTCAGCTTTCGTGGAGTGCAGAAGAGCTACGACGGCGAGAACCTGATCGTCAAAGACCTCAACCTGGACATTCGCAAAGGCGAATTCCTCACCTTGCTCGGACCGTCCGGCTCCGGCAAGACCACCAGCCTGATGATGCTCGCCGGCTTCGAAACGCCGACCGCGGGCGAAATCCTGTTGGCGGGGCGCGCCATCAACAACGTGCCGCCGCACAAGCGCGACATCGGCATGGTTTTCCAGAACTACGCATTGTTCCCGCACATGACGGTGGCCGAGAACCTTGCGTTTCCGCTGACCGTGCGCGGCATGAACAAGAGCGACGTCAGTGCCCGGGTCAAGCGTGTGCTGAGCATGGTCCAGCTCGATGCCTTCGCCCAGCGCTATCCGGCGCAGCTTTCCGGCGGTCAGCAACAGCGTGTGGCATTGGCCCGTGCGCTGGTGTTCGAGCCGCAACTGGTGCTGATGGACGAGCCCCTCGGCGCACTCGACAAACAACTGCGTGAACACATGCAGATGGAGATCAAGCACCTGCACCAGCGCCTGGGCGTCACCGTGGTCTACGTGACCCACGATCAGGGCGAAGCCTTGACCATGTCCGACCGTGTGGCGGTGTTCCACCAGGGCGAAATCCAGCAGATCGCGCCACCGCGCACCCTCTACGAAGAGCCGAAGAACACCTTCGTCGCCAACTTCATCGGCGAGAACAACCGCCTCAATGGCCGACTGCACAGCCAAACCGGCGACCGTTGCATTGTGGAGCTCGGGCGCGGTGAGAAGGTGGAAGCCTTGGCGGTCAACGTTGGCCAGACCGGCGAGCCGGTGACCCTGTCCATTCGTCCGGAGCGAGTGAGCCTCAATGGCTCCAGCGACCAATGCGTCAACCGCTTCTCCGGGCGAGTCGAGGAATTCATCTATCTGGGCGACCACGTCCGGGTGCGCATGGAAGTCTGCGGCAAGACCGACTTCTTCGTGAAACAACCGATTGCCGAGCTCGATCCAGCGCTCGCCGTCGGCGACGTGGTACCGCTTGGCTGGCAGGTCGAGCACGTTCGTGCGCTCGACCCTCTTTTAGAGGCGAACTGATCGCCCCGCAATACCAACACCAACCTGCACGTGGAGAGAACAATAAATGTTGAGATCCCTGAAATTCACCGCTTTGGCACTGGGCATGATGGGCGCGGCGCACGCAATGGCGGCCGGTCCGGACCTGACCGTAGTGTCCTTTGGCGGGGCGAACAAGGCGGCACAGGTCAAAGCCTTCTACGCACCGTGGGAAGCGGCAGGTAACGGCAAGATCGTGGCCGGCGAGTACAACGGCGAAATGGCCAAGGTCAAGGCCATGGTCGACACCAAAAGTGTGTCCTGGGATCTGGTAGAGGTTGAGTCGCCGGAACTGTCCCGTGGTTGCGACGAAGACATGTTCGAGCAGCTCGATCCGAAGTTGTTCGGCAAGACCGAAGACTACGTCAAGGGCGCCATCCAGCCTTGCGGCGTGGGCTTCTTCGTGTGGTCGACCGTGCTGGCCTACAACGCCGACAAGCTGAAATCCGTACCGACCAGTTGGGTGGACTTCTGGGACACCAAGCAGTTCCCGGGCAAGCGTGGCCTGCGTAAAGGCGCCAAGTACACCCTGGAATTCGCATTGATGGCCGACGGCGTTGCGCCGAAAGACGTCTACAAGGTGCTGGCCGGCAAGGACGGTCAGGACCGCGCGTTCAAGAAGCTCGATGAGCTCAAGCCGAACATCCAGTGGTGGGAAGCCGGCGCACAACCGCCGCAATACCTCGCTTCCGGTGACGTGGTCATGAGCTCGGCCTACAACGGCCGGATCGCTGCCGTGCAGAAAGAAAGCAACCTGAAAGTGGTGTGGAACGGCGGCATCTACGACTTCGACGCATGGGCCATTCCGAAGGGTCTGGACAAGGCGCGTGCCGAAGCGGCGAAGAAGTTCATCGCTTACTCGGTACAGCCGCAGCAGCAGAAAACCTACTCGGAAAACATCGCCTACGGCCCGGCCAACATCCAAGCCGTACCCTTGCTGGCCAAGGATGTCCTGAAAGACATGCCGACCACCCCGGAAAACATCGCCAACCAGGTGCAGATCGACGTCAGCTTCTGGGCTGACAACGGCGAGCAACTGGAACAGCGCTTCAATTCCTGGGCTGCGAAGTAATGCTTCGCCTGTAGGAGCGAGCCTGCTCGCGAAAGCGTCGGCACATTCAACATTGATAGTGACTGATACATCGCAATCGCGAGCAGGCTCGCTCCCACATTTATAAGTTCGAGGTGGTTCTCCGCCTCTGTAACGATCAAAGATTCCCGGAGTACGTCATGGCTATCGCCGTTCCCCTGAACGAGGGCACCAGCCCCACCTTGAAGCAGCGGCTCAAGCACGCCGAGCGGGTCAATCGCTGGAAGGCCCAGGCGTTGATCGCGCCGCTGGTGCTGTTTCTGTTGCTGGTGTTCCTGGTGCCGATCGTGGCGCTGCTCTACAAAAGCGTTGGCAACCCGGAAGTGGTCGGCGGCATGCCGCGCACCGTGACCGCCATCGCCAGTTGGGACGGCCGCGGCCTGCCCGCTGAACCGGTTTACAAAGCAGCGGCCGAAGACCTCGCCGAGGCTCGCAAGAACCAGACCCTGGGCGATCTGTCCAAACGCCTGAACATGGAATTGGCCGGCTACCGCAGCCTGCTGACCAAAACCGCCCGCGCCTTGCCGCTCGCAACCGAGCCGGCTTCTTATAAAGAAGCGCTGGAAGGTCTCGATGAGCGTTGGGGCGATCCTGCCTACTGGCAAGCGGTGCGCCGCAACACCAGCAGCATCACCCCGTATTACCTGCTGGCGGCCGTCGATCATCGCATCGACGACCTCGGCGAAATCGCCCCGGCGACCCCGGATCAGGCGATCTACCTCGACATCTTCGCCCGCACCTTCTGGATGGGCCTGATCATCACCATGATCTGCCTGGTGCTGGCGTATCCCCTGGCTTACCTGCTGGCCAACCTGCCATCGCGGCAGAGCAACCTGCTGATGATTCTGGTGCTGTTGCCGTTCTGGACGTCGATCCTGGTACGGGTCGCGGCGTGGATCGTGTTGCTGCAATCGGGTGGCCTGATCAACAGCGGCCTGATGGCCATGGGCATCATCGATAAGCCGATCGAGCTGGTGTTCAACCGCGTCGGTGTCTACATCTCGATGGTGCACATCCTGCTGCCGTTCATGATCCTGCCGATCTACAGCGTGATGAAAGGCATCTCGCCGACCTACATGCGTGCCGCGATTTCCCTCGGCTGCCATCCGTTCGCCAGTTTCTGGCGGGTGTACTTCCCGCAGACCTATGCCGGTGTCGGCGCCGGTTGCCTGTTGGTGTTCATCCTCGCCATCGGCTACTACATCACCCCGGCATTGCTGGGCAGCCCGAACGATCAGATGGTCAGCTACTTCGTCGCCTTCTACACCAACACCAGCATCAACTGGGGCATGGCGACCGCGCTAGGTGGATTGTTGCTGCTGGCGACTGTGGTGCTTTATCTGATTTACAGCTGGCTGGTGGGCGCCAGTCGCCTGCGCCTGAGCTAAGGGGAGAACGAAATGCTGAGTCCTTATATGTCGCCCATCGAACGGGTGTGGTTCTACAGCTTGCGGATTCTCTGCGGCTTGATTCTGTTGTTCCTGATCCTGCCGGTACTGGTGATCATTCCGCTGTCGTTCAATTCGGGGAGTTTTCTGGTCTATCCGCTGCAAGGCTTTTCGCTGCACTGGTACCAGGACTTCTTTGCCTCGGCGGAATGGATGCGTTCGTTGAAGAACAGCATCATCGTGGCCCCGGCAGCGACGGTACTGGCGATGATCTTCGGCACGCTGGCGGCGATTGGCCTGACCCGCGGCGATTTTCCGGGCAAGCCGCTGGTGATGGCGCTGGTGATTTCACCGATGGTGGTGCCGGTGGTGATCATTGGTGTGGCCAGTTACCTGACCTTCGCTCCACTGGGATTTGGCAACAGCTATACCTCGCTGATCGTCGTGCATGCCGTGCTCGGTGTGCCGTTTGTGATCATCACGGTGTCGGCGACCTTGCAGGGGTTCAACCAGAACCTGGTACGGGCCGCTGCGAGCCTGGGCGCTTCGCCGTTGACCACGTTCCGCCGGGTAACCTTGCCGCTGATCGCGCCGGGGGTGATCTCCGGAGCGCTGTTTGCCTTTGCGACTTCGTTCGATGAAGTGGTGGTGACGCTGTTCCTCGCAGGTCCCGAACAAGCGACGCTGCCGCGACAGATGTTC